>NZ_JBFEFI010000008.1 GCF_040717535.1 Thalassoglobus sp. JC818 | reverse complement strand
ACTTGGATTCACAGCGTTCCGCATACGAGGTTCGAATACCATGACACGAAGCAACTTTCGTGTCATTACCATCGAGTCCATGAAGATGGACTACGGTTGGCGCCGTCCTCGCCGGGTTCGTGAGACTCCAGCAACTGCTGACCCGATCAAGAGAAGTGCCAGACTACCAGGCTCAGGAACGGGAGTGACCGATGAAACGTCGATACTGTCGATCGCGAAGTAAGCTGGTGTGTTCATGCCGTAAGGTCCTGAATCGCTTGAACTCAAATTGAAAGCGATCGTTTGCGCACCAGCCAGACTGGACAGGTCCATCAATGTCCATTCGTCCACAATATAATCTTGTGTGTTATCGGTGAACCGATAGTCGGCCAGATAAAACTCAACTGTCGCGCCGAGCGCCTGACCGAATTCATCGATTCCGTATGCACTTAGTTTAAGCCAGTCGGCGTCGTTACCTGTGTCCCCGCCGAACTTCTTGGCGAATCCATCTCCATTTGTCATCGACAATGCTGCGTAAGTTGTGTTTGTGACGTAAGCGCTGGTGACAGCAACTCCAGTCGCGACGGTAAAGTGAGGCAACGCCAGCAGGTGAGCGGTGTTCGTTGGATCGAAGGCGATCGGATCAAGTTGGTTCGCATTGACATCATCGTATCCGAATCCGATTCCGAAGTTCGATCCGCTTTGCGCCGCTCCGGCAAAGGTGCTGAACTGGTTCGTGAATCCGGCGATTGAGGTGTTTGTTTCGTTGGAGTATGCGAAACCGCTCCAACTGCCATAAAAGTCTTCGTAGTTGTTTGCAAACTGTGCTGAACCGCTTGTGAAACTTCCGTTGTAAAGTGTCCCGCCGTACGGACCTGGGCTTTGTGCACCAGTGAGATCTGGACCGTTCCAGTGTGAATCTGGCGAGAGCGGCAGGTCGTCAAAGTCGACCATTTCAGCTTGAACGAGCTGGGGAATGAGCAGCGCAATTGCGCATGCGAATCTTAAAGCCATGAAAGTGCCTTCCAGAGGAGAACCCCAGACTTTCTCCGCGAAGTTACCTGTTGCGGGAGTAGGGGCGATCGAGATGAACTGCAGTTTCCGTTCTCACGCGGACACCTGCTGTCAAACGCTGGTAGGTCTTCTGGCTTCCAGGCCATTTTCGTTCACCCTTCTCACCTGTACAGGTAATGGGCAGTTGCACGACGAAAATGAATATGCCTGGTTACAGCGGCGTGGACCGCTCCAGTTTTTCACTGGATTCCCTGTTTGCTGATTTTTTTAAGATTAAAAATTCAGCCACCAACGTAACTGCGGAGCAGGCTAACTACGTGCTATGAACAATGTCAAGCTGGGTAAACTCAATTTAAGGCTTGATTGCAGAAGATGGGTCGGTTACAAGACCTCCCGTCAGTCGAGAGTTCGATCGACGAGAGTTTCGTCCTGAAATTGGCTTTCAGTCAGTCGGTGTTTACGGAAAACACTCGGTTTGCAGGATTTGAAATCATCTCGTGAACGATCGATCAGGAAGCCGGTGTGAATCCGGCACGGGACCGCCGCTGTGTGCGAGAAGGTCTCCAGACACGATGCCACTGTGAGTCTAATCTCATGGGAAGGCGTTTGGAGCCCGTTTGACTCGTGAGTCAGAATACAGCTCGACGTGACAACCATGTGATGCTTCGGCCCTAAGCATCCTGGATGGCATGATTGACAGGTTCGGTGTCGGCCTGGATGTCCGTCCGCGCGGTCGAAGCGTGCTTGATCGGATTCGTCGACGTGAACAAGCCTTCTTCGCTTTCTCTCCGCTTTCGCGCATTTACGCTCATCGAACTGCTCGTGGTGATTGCCATCATTGCGGTTCTCATCGCTCTCCTGCTGCCGGCAGTGCAGCAAGCTCGAGAAGCAGCTCGCCGCTTGCAATGTAAGAGCAATCTGAAGCAGATCGGAATTGCACTCCACAACTACCACGACGTCCATAATGCCTTTCCGAAGGGAGGTTTCGGGGGGGCGATGACCCCGGCGAACGTCGCCAATCCAGCGATGAAGCAGACTGCTCTGACATTGAGTTGGGGAGCGGCCATTCTGCCGGGTTTAGATCAGGCAAATCTGTTTCATCAGATCAATCAAAACGAGTGGTACGTTCACCCGGACAATGTCCCGGTCGGACAGACGATCCTGCCGGTCTATCTCTGTCCATCTGTTCCGGCACCTGAAATGCTGAAGCCGAATGGTGATCAGACATCGGCACCGGAAAGGTTTGCGCGGACCGACTACGGAGGAAACTGGGGCGAACGTGGGCTTCGCTGTTATCCTTCCACCAATTGTCAGAACAACTATGGTGGAACAGGATCGGATTCTTACCGTGGGATGTTTCCATTGCTGGGAGCGCCTGTGGCTCGCATTCGAGATGTCACTGATGGAACGACGAATACAGTCTTCGTGGGTGAGGCTCCCAACGGATTACATTCCATCTGGATCGGACATAAGAATGTGTTCGATCAAAGCTCGCCCATCAACGGTCGCTATGCATCTCCCGGGGATACGCAATGGCAGTCTTGTATTACGTTCGGTGGCACTGCCAATCCTCCGGGAAAACTGGGCTGCGACTTCGGCCAGGAGTTTCATAGCTTCCATACTGGAGGCTCACAATTCCTGTTAGTTGATGGCTCTGTGAGATTTATTTCGGATTCGATCGACATCGTCACCTTTGCAGCGACACTCTCAAGGAAGGGCAAAGAAATTGTCGGCGAATTTTAATTCAACCTTCTCGAGCACGGATTGGCCGTGATCGGGAAAATTTATCGTGACAGAATATTTTTAATCACCTGCTGGCGATGCTGTGTGTCTGACCAGCATGGGACGAAGGATTAAGGACAAATCGGATTTCTACATTCGACGGGGAAGCTGCAAGCGCATGCGGCTTCTTCTAAGGAAGCATCCTGAACTGCTCAAGTCAGACGAAGCGATGCTGATCTTCACAGCGATTTGGGAAAATCGTTCGATGCTTCGCTGGCTGCTTGAACGAGGTGTTTCCCCTGACTGCCGATTGGGAAAAGTCGGCAACACACCGCTGATGCAAGCAGCTGCAGAAGGCGATCTTGAGGCGATGGTGTTGCTGTTGGATTTCGGCGCAGATCCCAACGCTCTCAACGAGGAATCAGAAAATCCACTCGGTTTTGCGGTTGCCTGGAAACAACTCGAACCGATCCGAGTCCTTGTCGCTGCAGGCGCTGATATCAACGACACAGCCGATTCTGGGCCTGAACGGACTCAACTCGATATCGCTGAGTTCTCCGGCTGGACCGAGGTCGCCGCACTCTTGCGATCCCTTGGAGCGAAACGTTTCAGTGAGTTGTGAGTTCTGAACTTTCTTTGAGTTTAATTGCTCCGGTTGTCGCATTGATCCCAGTGGAGATCGAAGAATGGGATGTGAGTCAGACCGAGATTCTCCATCTTACCGCAACCGCATTTGAAGAGAGTCAATTCGGCAGACAATGCCGATGAACTCGGGCGGACTGGCGACTGATGTGAATCTTGAGCTGATGATCTCACTGGAGGGCTCAGATCGGGGTATCATGCGTTTCGATTCGCACCGAATCGTCTCTAACAGCCGGTGCGACGATGGACAGACGACCAGCTAAGTTCGTCCACTAAACATCTCTTTTAAGTGGTTCAACGCATGATGCCGCGACTCATTCTTTCTCCAGTGGTTGCACTTCTCTTTTTCACTCTGGCAGATACCGCAAATGCCGACTTCATCCTCTTCTCGGTCCCGCATCCGAGGTGGGATGCAGACGAGTCGGAGCCTGTTGAGCATCCGTTGTTGCGTCCCGATTTGCGTGAGCTGAGTTTCGAGACTTCTCAAGGGGGCTCTTCGCGAGCAAAGAAATCCTCCAATTCGGGTTCCCTGAAGAGCTACTTGCAATCACTTTTTGCGGGGCTCGCATTACCGGAGCCGGTTCTGCCCGGAACCAATCCGGATGGATCTCCCCGCTACGTTCCGTATATCACGGTGGAAGATTTTCGCGAACGACTCGGAGACAATCGATACGCCAAGCGGTTGCTAAATCGTTTCGTGAAATCGGACAGGTTGCTGTTCTTCCCTGGACGAAGTCATGTCGATCCAGAACCCGTTCCAGAGCCTACTTCGATTGTTCTCTGGGGGATCGCTCTGATGGTGATGGTCACAGGACATCGCCTGCGAACTCGGATGGCTTAACAACACGGTGTCATCGCTCATCTATGTCACTCAAATAAAACAGGCTCGACGACGAAGTGTTGCCGGGCCTGTTTCGAAGACTGTAATTCGCTCCTGAACTCGTCTCATAGTCCTGGCAGAATGATACATTCAGAGAATTGAAACGAGTCAGATGCTTTGGGAATACATATCTAAAGTAAACCTTCGCCCCATGGACCAGTGATGGCGAATGTAATTCCGGGGCTTTGCGAGTTCACGAACAGCCATTTGCCGTCGCTGCTGAAAGTGGCTCCGGCCCATTCTGAGCCGCGGAAGTCGCCGGTCCAGTTATTGCGTTCCCCGCGGAGCTGCACGTTGTTTTTAGCGAAAGTGAAGAGTTCTCCGTCGACTGTTAAACCGTGGAGTCGTTGGGGAGCGAGGTCTCCATCTTCGCAGAGAATAATTCCTCCACGTGGGCTGACAGCGAGGTTGTCAGGGGAGTCAAGAACTTCGTTCGATGGGGATGAGAAGAGAAGTGTCAGGGTTTCGGCCCGAGGGTCATACTTCCAGATCTGGCCAGCCCCGGCTGAGCCTCCACTCGTTGCGTCGAAGTAAACTGCGTCGTTGCCGAACCAGCAACCTTCAAGCCGGGCGAATGTGGTCGCTCCCTGAGCTTTCCCCTGAGAGAAGCATCCATGTTTGTCACCTTCTTGTTCTCCGACAGGACCTTGGTCGTGAGGTTTGTGAGGATCTTCGATCGAGACCCAGCGACAATCATAAGTCTTGCTAACCTGATCAGTCGTTCGCAGGTCTAATTCCCCGACGACCTTCAACATCTCGAGTCGACCGCCGTTGGCGAGATTCCCGGGTTTGTTCGGAATGAAGCGATAGAAGCCGGCGGTTCCGTTGTCTTCGGTCTGATAGACGAAACCCGTTTCCGGATCGACAGCCACAGCTTCGTGAACGAATCGACCCATATCTTTGATCGGGTTTGCAGTCGCGGATTCACCGACGGGAACTTCGAAGACCCATCCATGCGACTCGCGAAAATCCATCTGCTCGCCGTCATCGTAATCTCCAGGCCCGAGAACTGTCTCTTCGCATGACAGCCAGCTTCCCCAGGGAGTTGGTCCCCCAGCACAGTTCTTGACCGTTCCGGACAGACTCGGAGTTGCTGACAGCCACTCGCTTTTCTTTGCATCGAACTTGAGTGTTGAGCATCCGCCAGCTGCGTTGGAATCGTAGGTGATTCCTTCTTTCCCGAACGCCGGGAGAGCACTGGAGAGTTCGTGATTTCGGCACAGGGTAATAACGCCGTCTTCATCTTCCGAGATGACAGCCATTCCGTCGTGTGCGCCCGGGACGACTGTTCCGTCACTCATGTGGTCGCCGGTCCAACTGAATGACCAGTAAGTGAATCCCTCAGGAAGTTGAAGCAGCGGCAAGCCGGTCGATTGATCGATGGTTGGCGCCAAAGCTCCATAGCTGCGGGTAGAGCGTCGATAAGGCTCGCTGGCAATCAGGCTTTGAAAAGCGGTTCCGAGTGAATGACAACCGAGGCTGAAGGCGCTGGCTTTCAAGAAGAGTCGACGAGGAACCTGTTGAGAAGATGACATACAAAGAACTCCGGGAAATGAACTTGAGCAGCACCGAAAGCAACGGCGTTGACTCTCTGATGAACGAGACCTCGATGCTCACTCTGCTGTGGTGGTCGCTGTTTCTCAAGCTTCCGAAGGTCGGCTTCACATCGAATTCACGAGCTTGATTCAAAGTTCACAGCGGGCAATTCCAATGCGTTAGTTTCTCCGATGGATTGCAATGATCGGTCGACCTGTTAGATGCTTGTTCAGCCAGACTGGCGATTCAATTTCTGCGTTCAATTGGTGACGGAGTTTCGAAGTGCAACCAAGAATCAGCATGATCACGCTCGGCGTCCGAGACTTGCAACGGTCCATTGAGTTTTACGGGAAGGGACTGGGCTTCCCGAAAATTGATTCACCGCCGACAGTCGCGTTCTTCAATCTCTCCGGAACGTGGCTCGGTCTTTATGGTCGAGAGGCCCTTGCGGAAGATGCTCAAGTTTCAGCGGACGGTCACGGGTTTCCTGGATTCTCGCTCGCTCACAATGTTTCCTCTGAGGAGGAAGTGGATGCCGTTTTAGAAGAAGCTGTGCGTGTCGGTGCGAAACTCGTAAAGCCGGGGCAGAAGGTTTTTTGGGGCGGCTACTCGGGGTACTTTGAAGATCCGGATGGCTATCTGTGGGAAGTCGCTCACAATCCGTTCGAGTGGATCGGGCCTCCGGATCTCAATCAGTCCAATCCATCGGATGGTTAGATTGTAGAAGGTTTTACGGAGTTGATTCAGTTTTCATTTTGGCGATCGTTGGCTGGCTTCAAGCGGTCGTTTTTCGTGATGATTTGGCAGCGACAGAGCATGCTGAATCACGATTGCATCTTGACGAAAGCCTCAGAATACATTTCAATAGTTGTTGATGGGACTGCTGTTTCGTTCGTGTTGTGAGAATACCCGCTCTCTTAACTGGAGGGTGCTGATGAGTTCTCGAGTGGCGAATGTGGTTCATAGGAAAACTTTGAATCAGTCGGCAGTCCTTCTGTTGACTCTTAGCCGTGGCAATCGGTGCGACTTCGATAGATATCGAGTGTCGCACATGCAACAGGATCGCCTCTTTTCGATTTTGTACCCGTCCCTTCCTATGGATGAGGACTGGTCTCGAATGGCCCGATGGCGATTGCTCCACTCTCACGGTGTCGCTTTCCCCGGTCACGTTTTCGAAATCGGAGCGATCTCATGAATCTCGTCGAAGTGATTCAAAGCCAAATGACTTCTGTGTTGACCAGCAAGCTTTCGGCAATGCTCGATGTCGATGAAAAGAAGGCCGAAGCTGCGTCAAAGGCGGCGATTCCGGCGTTGTTTTCCGTTTTCTCCGGGTTCGTGTCGCACCGGTCAGGAGCAGAATTGCTGACTGATAAGCTGAACCAGTTTGAACGTGACGACCGTGAACGAGTCGCAGGATTCATGGACAGTCGTCCAACGGAAGCTGCGCGTTGTGGTTATCAGTTTCTCGTTGATCTGCTCGGTCAGAGCACTGTTACCTCTCTGACCTGCGCTCTCGTTCGTTATCTGGGAAGCAGTACCGACGCTGTCAAAAAGCTTGTCGGGTATCTCGCACCCGTCATCTTAGGGCAGGTGTCCAAACAATTTCATGGGGAGGAGATCACCACTCAGGGATTGGCAAACCTCTTTGAGAATCAGAGGTCTCACGTCGCTCATGCACTGCCGAAAGGGCTCTCGCTGGACGAAATTCCGGGTCCATCGTCTCTCGGTCGTTCACGTCGAAAGTCTGACGACGTCAGACAGGACGTCGAGCCGTCTCCAGTTCGCACCTGGGCACCGGTCGCTGCACTCGTCCTTCTGGCACTGCTGGCGTGGAATTTCTTTCAGGCGCCTCAATTGGCTGATTCGGACGTCGTCAGCCAAAAATCGCTCGCCGGTCCCGTCCAGTATGAAGCCATGAAACCGGTATCCCCGGTGGAAGAGAGTGATTCCCCAGCAAGTTTGACTCAATTCTCTGACGAACTTGAGCAAGTCATGGCGACGTTACGAGATCAGTTGAGCAGCATTTCAAACGTGGAAGAGGCCGAGGAGGCACTGCCGAAGTTTAGGGAAATCAGCGAACAGCTTGGCGACCTGGTCGAACGCAGGTCGGAGCTGCCGAAACCTGAGTTGAACTCAGCGGTCGGCCAGGCGCGAACTGAACTTGAGTCGGTGAGTGAGCCGATTGCCACTTTGGAGGCCAACTCGGAAGTCAAGAACGTGCTTGAAGACGTGTTGAGTGAGATCCAGGAAAAGCTTAGAACGCTCGGGAATTGAATCTGGGTTGTTACATTCATCTCCAACTGGTCTGATCGGTACTTTCCGGATTCATATCACGCCGCTTCTGCGACTCGAGGTGCGCTTGGCGAGAACGATTTCTGGCTGTTCGAGAGTGCGAATCGGCTGTTGAGCACTCAGGAAATCGCAAAACCGTGTTGCGAAAAAGCATCAGCGCGCTCTGAAACGTTGCGTACTCGCACCACCGCTGTTTTGGGCATTTTGAGGTCCGCAGATTCTGCGGGATTGTGTCTTTCGTTGTAATTGGCTCGCTTTCAATAACTTAGGACGGATGGGCGTGCGAGTTTCGGGGGATTCCGACGTTCTCCCGAAAACTTTGGCACCTGACCTGCAAAGAATTCGTTTAACGCAACGAATGCTCTCACAGTCTCTCTCACTAAGACTCTCACAAAATTGGTTGCGTTCTCTCTCACACAGGCGACGCTCGAAATCGAGCGTCGCCTGTCTTCGTTGGGACTTTGCAAAGTTTCTGCTACATTGGAAGGCTCGACTCATTCACTCTGAATCACGAGTTTTGAAGCTTCTATGTTCGAATCGATAACACAAAACCTCACTGAAGCACTCGGAAATTTCACGCGCGGAAAGTTGTCGGAAGGCAATATCCGCGACGGAATGGCGCAAGTTCGGAAAGCGCTCCTCGAAGCTGACGTAAACTATGATGTCGCAAAGTCTTTCTGTGACAACGTCACCCAACAAGCGGTCGGTGACCAGGTTCTGAAGTCGTTGAAGCCCGGCGAACAGATCGTCGGGATCGTGTACAACGAACTCGTCAACCTGATGGGGCCAGTTGACCACTCGATTGCCATCCGCCGCGGTGAAATGGCCATCATCATGATGTGTGGTCTTCAGGGGGCGGGAAAAACGACCACATGCGGAAAACTGGCGACAATGCTGAAAGAGCAGGGGAACACTCCCATGCTCGTCGCTGCCGACCTTCAACGACCCGCCGCCATCGAGCAGCTGCGGGTGATTGGTGAACAGGTCGGCGTACCGGTTTACTGGGAAGAAGCTGGTTCGAGTACGCCCGTCAAAGTCTGTCAGAACGCTCAGAAAGCGGCCAAGAAAGAGGGATGCAATGTCCTGATTCTGGATACAGCTGGACGTTTGCACATTGACGATTCCTTGATGAAGGAACTCATCCAGATCGATAACAAACTGATGCCTCATCAGGCTTTGTTGGTTTGCGATGCGATGACCGGGCAGGACGCCGTTAACAGTGCGAAAGCGTTTAATGAGGCTCTCGAACTCGATGGAGTGATCCTCACAAAGCTGGACGGTGACACTCGCGGTGGAGCTGCGTTGTCGGTGAAAGCGGTGACCGGCGTTCCGATCAAGTTCATCGGGGTCGGCGAGCAACTCGACAAGCTCGAGCCATTTCATCCCGAGCGAATGGCGCAGCGAATTCTGGGGCAGGGGGACGTCGCGACCCTCCTCGAGACAGCTCAGCGCGTCCTTGACGCTGAGGAGATGGAGAACCAGCAGCAGAAGATGCTGGAAGGGAAGTTCACGCTCGATGACTTCCTGAAAGCGATGTCCCAGATTCAGCGGATGGGCTCGATGAAGTCCCTGATGAAGCTGATTCCGGGAATGGGGCAAATGGCTCAAGCCATGGATGCGATGGATGGCATGGACCCCGACAAGGATGTGAAACGCGTCAAAGCGATGATTTCCTCGATGACGGTCGAGGAACGGAGACATCCCGATCGAATCGATCGTTCTCGGCGAAATCGGATCGCGATTGGTAGCGGGACCGACCCTGCTGAAGTCAACGACCTCCTCAAGCAGTTCAAGGGGATGTCCGGGATGATGCAGCAGATGGCCGGCATGAGCATGGGAGATCGCATGAAAGCCGTTCGGGAACTTCAATCAGAAGCGATGAATCCGAACAGTCGAGGAGTCACCCAGGGCAAGCAGCGCAGTAAACGAGGCGATTTGACCAAAGACGCGTTGCGAGAAAAGAAAAAGAAGGAACGGCAACGTCAAAAGAAGGCCAGAAAACGGAAGAAGTAGTCTCTCAGATTCACAGAAATGCCAAGCATCTGAGAGTGAAAGTTGGGAGGTCGAAGACGCAATTTTGGCCCTGTTGACGTGACAGTACGCGTCAAATTGTGTATGAAACCACGTTCCCCAAAGTTCCGTCAGAGGTTCAGGTGCACGCATTTTGCTGTAACTGTAGACTCTTTCTATGGTTAAGCCTTGATGGGAACGGGTGCGGAGCTGAAAGCTGTATTGTCGTTCATCGGATATTGGTCCGATTATTGATGAGAAACCATTTTTCAGCACTCACTTATCAGCACTTTGTGGAATTGCAGAATTCGCATCGTGGGTCAGCGACTCATCACGAAAGTGAGTGCTGCCGGACGTGTCAACGAACAGGTTGTTGTGGCACGAAGTTGTAGAAACATGATTTGAGCTGATTTCAGCTGGTCTGAATTGGCAAACGTTTGAGTCTCAGAGGAGACAAGTGTGGCGGTTCGTATTCGAATGAAGCGGATGGGGCGAACACATCGCCCGTTTTATCGCATCTGTGTCATGGATGCTCGGCGTCCCCGTGACGGTGCAGCGATTGAAGAAGTCGGTACCTACGATCCAATGAAGACTGAAAAGTCGGATCGAGTGACTTTGAAGATTGATCGTGTCGAACACTGGCTTTCTGTTGGCGCTCAGCCGACTGAAAAAGTTGCAGTGCTGATTCGAAAGTTCAAAGAGAACGATTGGGGAACTGCGAAGACTCCGCCTCCGACGGCTGCTCCTCAGGTCAAACAAGCTCCTGCAGCAGAAGAAGCTTCCGCCGATGCTCCGGCTGAAGAAGGAGCCGAAGCTGCTGAGTCCACTGAAGGCTAAAGCATTTCGAATGCTTTTCCGGACCGTAGATGACGATCTGTCGAGACATCACCTAATTGTCTCCGGGGCAGGTGGTCGAACGGTTGCGGGATTGAACCAATCATAGTGGTTGTTGCCATTGTGATTGGTGGATCGCCCAGCGAGTATTACGAAAACCACTCGAATCTTCGTTCGTGAGATCACCTCAGGAGCGGATCGGGTGGTTTAAAATTGGTAGACGGATGCGTTTCGACGTTCTCACCCTGTTTCCAGGACTTTTTGAGGGGTTCTTGCAACAGAGCCTGCTCAAAAAGGCGATCGACGCGCAACTGATCGATGTCGCATTGTGGAACTTCCGCGACTGGACAACTGATCGTCACCAATCGGTTGACGATACTCCGTACGGCGGAGGTCCAGGGATGTTGATTCGTTGTGAACCAGTTTTCGAGTGCGTCGAAGCAGTTCAGGCGGAGTGTGAACAGCCAGGACGTTTGGTGATGTTGACGCCCCAAGGGCGGCGGCTCGATCAGAGACTGGTTGAAGAGTTGGCTGAAGAGCAACGACTCCTCCTTCTCTGCGGGCGGTATGAAGGATTCGACGAGCGAATCAGCGAAGGCCTTCGTCCTCTCGAAGTTTCCATTGGAGATTTCGTCTGCAATGGAGGCGAAGTCCCGGCGATGCTGATCATTGAGAGTGTGATGCGGCTCATCCCGGGAGTTCTCGGCGACGAAGCGAGTGCGAAGCTCGATTCGTTTTCCGAATTAGGACATTTGGAATACCCTCAATACACACGACCACGAGAGTTTCGCGGGATGTCAGTCCCCGAAATCCTCTTGAGCGGAAATCATCAGGCGATCGCCGAGTGGCGGTCGGCTCAAAGTCAGGCCCGCACAGAAGAGCGACGCCAAGACCTTTTTAGCGGCGACGGTAGAGAAGATTAATCTTACTCATCGAACTCGCTGCGTCGTCAGGTACGGACGATTCAGACAATACGATGTTCCTCGTCCCTCGTCAGGAACCGCTCGTGACAATCAGGAATTTCAGAAATGCGACACAAACTTCTCGATCTCGCAGAGCAGTCGAGCCTGCGTGAGAACAAGCTGAACTTCGCGGTGGGTGACACTGTCGACGTTCACACCCGAATTCTGGAAGGTAACAAAGAGCGAATCCAGATTTTCGGCGGTGTTGTGATTGCCAAACGCGGCCAAGGCATGAACGAAAACTTCACTGTTCGCAGAATTGTTGCCGGAGAAGGTGTCGAGCGAACATTCCCAGTGAACTCCCCCAAAGTCGCTGACGTCGTTGTGAAGCGACATGCTCGCGTTCGCCGCGCGAAACTGTTCTACCTCCGCGATCGCGTCGGAAAAGCAACCCGACTCCGAGAGCGTCGAGCTCGAGCAGGCGAAGCAGAAACCAACACATAATGCTGCTTTGTCGTTCCTCTGCCGCCGTCTGAAATTGCCGCACTCAATGAATGCTGCTTTGACGATGCGGATCGCCGTCTGATTCAGCGAACGGCAGAGTGGCTGCAGAGTATCGATGAAAATGAAAAACGACGTGACCGAGTTGTTCAGTCACGTCGTTCTTTTTTGGATGCTCTTAATCAGCAGCTTGCGAGCCTGTTCCACTCTTCGACAGGTGAGAGCTGCGTCGAGGCTCTCTATCGGAAAATGACAGGTTGACCGTCTCGCGGGTCGATCAGCTTTCGAAACTCAGCTGGGTCCAAGGATTTCGAAATATCTGCAATCGATCCATCGCATAGGAGAGCGATGAACGTCTCACCGACGTTTCCGAGTGGGGCGAATGGGTCGTCTTCGTTGTATTCCAGTCCGCCAGGTTTGGTCCAGATTTCAGCGGTGTCGTCCCCCGCTCGAACGGCGAGGATCGTGTTGGAGCTTCCGTCAGTGATGTTTCTTAGCCCCGGTCCAGGCTCGCCTTCCTGGAAGAGTCCTTTCTCTCCTGTGAAGACATGAATCGAGGTCTTGCCTTCAGGATTCGTTCCAAAGACCTCAGGCATCTCCTCAATCAGCGCTTTATTGGTCTCGCTGTCCCATGGTTCGTCGAGGTTAAACTGCTCGTACAGAGGTGCTTGTTCGAGAAACGGCAGCAGGTGGACTCGCCAGCTGAGCCCTTTTCCCTGTAGTTTTTCTGCGACACCGTTTGAGTCTGCAGCCGGGAACGACTTGTATACGTCGTGATAGTTGTGAAAGGCCAGACCGATCTGCTTCATGTTGTTGCGCGGGACGTAAATCTCCTGGGCTTTCTTACGCTCCATTTCAGCGACCTGCTGAATGACGTCCGGAAGATTTTCAAAGCCCTCGGGGCGCGGAACGTTGACGGTGATCAGATTTCCTTCTGTGGAGATTGCAGCATTGTTCACCAGAGCGCTCACAAGTGTTCGGAATTCATCGTGTTCTGGCATTTGCGATTTGGATTTCTCGAACTGCTGCTTTCCCATTGCGAGATAGCTGTTGAGCATCGATTGAAGACCCTGGGCGGAGTCTGGATTCGTTGCGTCAATTTTGGCCTGCAAGAGCTGCGTGTCTTCAAGGTCGCTGGCGATCGACGCTGTTCGCACCTGCTGCAAGAAAGTCATCGCCAATCCGATCATCGGGTTGGGTTGGTCCCCCTGCAGTTGACCGATGATTTTGGTGACAGCCTGCATGTCGAGAGCGATTCCGATGTCCTGTTTTTCCATGCGGGTCAAGGCTGCCGAAATCGGTCCAGTCCCTGCGTCGGTGGGGACGGTTTCCAGGTCGATTTGCGGTCCGAAGATGAGCTGTGAATCGCTGAGTGGCAGAACAACGCCATCGGCAGTCTTCACGCCTTTTCCGGTTTGCAGGTCAATTGGTTCTCCGTTGGGAATCGATTGCAGAATGTTTTGGACATCAATCTCTGGGACGAGTTGAACGAGAATGACTGGAGGCGGAGGAGTCTGTGGCGGTTCGAATCCAGGTTGAAAAGCGACAGGTGTCAGCTCGTTAGAGGTCGCTGGATGAATGTCAACTTGTCCGTTTGCAGCGACTGCGAATTCTTCAACTGGAAATGCCGGATCGAGCTGACCCATCCCCGGTCCCATTCCCATCTGCAGAAACATCATGCCCATCGCGCCAGCGGCGGTGAGGATTTCTCCGTCAAAGCAGATAAGGATCTGTTCCACGCTTTCAGGCTTCACACCAACGTTCTTTTCGAAGTCGGACAATGATTCTTCGGCGTTGACTTGTGGGTTGGAATCTTCGATCAGCTTCAGGATTGCGGGGAACATTGGATTGTTCATCGCTTTGGAGGGGCGAATCGAGATGATCGCAGCTGTGTCAGCCGGAACGCGGTCGAAGATGGTGCCTGTTGATGGGGCATTCGCTGCCGGAGTTTCTGTTGAGTGCGGGGAAGCCTCTTCAGCTCCCTGCGAAGGAGCCGGAGTACCGGTTGGCTCGATGGTCTCCGGTTTGTCCGGACTTTCGTTTTCTACGACGGCGTTGTCACCACCTCCACAACCGTGGACGAGGAACATCATCAATAACATCAACAGCGTTGCGCGTCTCATTGCTTTGTCTCGCTTCAACAGTAGGGAACTTTCTGTTGGATCGTCGGAGATTCAGAGAGATTTCGCAACTGAGTGAAGTCGCACTCACGGCGACAAACCGATCTCTTCTCTTGAATTTCTCGCGTCACGTCACAGTCAAGAAATACTGCCTCGCGGTGACGATCCTCACAGCTTCTTTACGCTCAACTTAGGCCAGGTCTTTGAGTGTATTCAGAACTTGACGATGCAAAACCGCGAAAAGTTGTGATCTGATTGCCATCGTAGCGTTGGATGCTGGGAGGAGGCTTAGAGGAGATTTGCGAAAGGATGTGTGCGCGTTTGAAGCGGGAGTTCAACGAGTGAGCCGGTGCGGTGAGACTCGAATGTCGCGCAGATTAACTCGACAACTTGTCGGGCCTGATACATGTTGCAGAGTGGGTTTCGGTCCTTCTGAATCGCGTCGATTAAATCTTCGGCTGCGATTTGATTCCGCGATTGATAACGCTTGCCGGTGAGCGGTTCCGGAGCCCCGATCCCGGCACTTGAAACCTGTTGCCAGCGAGAATCCGTTTGACCTGTGGACCAGTTGGAATCGAGCAGGACGAAAGTCGGAGCCAAGGTCCCTTCGTAGATGTCCATGACACCTTTCGAACCGCAAATTCTCATCCCGTAGCGTGAAGGATTGCCTGCACAGTTCTGGACGGATCGGAAGTGGGAAGCAATTCCCGACTTCAGGGCATACTCGGCTCTCAACGAATTCCCGAGCAGCGGACCCAGACCTTCGTTGCCGTCATACACTTCGCTGAGGGGAGCACGGGAACCGGATTGCAAAATCGTGGCGAAACACGACTGTGGTTCGAATCCGAGAGTGAGGAGGAGGTCGAGCATATGGGACCCGAGAACCCACAGATCTTCAGGTCCGCCTCGTCGATCTTCTTTGCCTTGAAGACGAACTTCCACGATCTGCCCGAGGGTGTCATCTTCAATCAGCGACTTAATGACCGGAATACGCGGGCTGTAAGTCGTTGGATGGGCGATGGCGAGTTTGATGTGTCGCATCTCGCATGCTTGAACGATTTCGTCAGCCTCTTGTGGAGAGCGGCAGAACGGCTTCTCCATGAAAATGTGGACGCCGTGCTCGGCAGCTGCGATCGCGACGTCGCGATGTTGATCGATCCAACGAGGGCAGATGGCAATGATGTCCAGCTGCGCCTCAGCGAGCATTTTCCGATAGTCGGAATAGAGTTGGGTCGTTCGCAGCTTCTTGCCGGCTTTGGCTCGTCCCTCGGCGTCTTCATCGCAGACCGCGACGATTTCTGTTTCGGGCATGTCGAGCCAGACAGTATCGAGTCCGTGTCCGTAGTTGCCTCGGCCAGTTCTTCCGAAAACTCCGACTCTCAACTGTCCTGCCACATCGCTCTCCGTCGCTGCCAATTCTTCGGGAAGCAGAGGGGGAGCGGTTGCTTCCCCTCGTTGACGCTCATGTCCTAGAACATTTTCTGATTCTGAGTGCACAGGAAAGAGCAACTTGCTCTAACTTAGGCGATTGTCCCCTGCGTTTTCGTCTTGATGAATCGTGACAGGCCATCCGGGGAACTGGTTCGATGGGTTGCCGTCGGTGATGTCGATCAGGAAACGAAACGACTCGATGAGGTAGGTTTTCTTTTCAGTGTCGATTGTCACCAGTCCGAGTCCGCTTCCCTTTTGATGGGCACGGTCGTATCGATTCGGAGCCGTGCCAACTTCCGGATTTCCGACGGCGTAGACATAAACGAGATTGCCGAGACCGTCGACGAATTCGCCTGTGTTCGCCAAGCCGTGTTCCGGTCGATTCTCGTGCGGCATATCGATTTCATCCGGACGCCACCAGCGTGGATAACCGACAGCGATGGCCGGTGAGCAGAAGGACCAAAAGCTGTCGCGCTGTTGATCGACACCGTATTGAGCGAGCGTCGTGAGATGTTGATCTCCGTTGATGTGCAATGCCTTCGACTTGCGAGCAATGTCGATAGCACGATTGCGAGCGGTTTGTGGCCATCCGCCGCAGTCGAGATCGGCTTTCAGGTATCCGTCAAATCCTCCGTGATGTGTCGCCACACCGGCGAAGACCGTTTGGCTGAGCAACACTTTCATGGAGTGCCCACGCCAGTCTTCTGACCAGTTTCGAAGGAATTCTTCCTGTCGTTCTCCCAAGAGAACCAAGCCTGGTTTGTCGAGTTTTGAAGTATCGAAGTCGGGGTCTTGAACATGGTCTGCGCGGCCGCTTCCGGTGTCGACTCGCTCGGGACCGCTCTTCCATTGGCGGTCTGCGACGATCGCGAAACTGACGTCCCCGTACACCATGTCGCCGTAGTAAACGCTGATGTCCTGTTTGACGGGAGTTGGATCAGCGAAATCAGGATGGTGTGCGACACAGGTCGTGTGGACCACATTGACCATGCGGGCAGGTTCGCGGTATCCCCCTTTCGAGGATGCGCCCTGGTCCAGGCCGGTCATCGCTGCTCCGCCTTCACCCCAGATATTTCCCTGGAAGACGTCGTGATCGTCCGGAATGCAGAGCGTCGGGCGGTCTCGCATTGCTTCGCGGAATGACCATCCGAACTGGTAGTACTTTCTCAGGTAATTGAGAATCGCTGGCCCGGCAGGATCGCGGATAATTCCGTAGCCACCGTGTGACTCGTAAATTTGATCGCCCGAGAAGTAGATCAGGTCCGGGTCGAGTTTCAGCAGGTTGTTCACGACAGGTTCGTAAGGGAACGCGTAATCGTTCTGGCAGGTCAGGGCTCCGAATCGAAGCGGTCGTCCCGTCGGATTTTTCTGGATGGTTCCAGTCCACTCAGATTCGGTTTCTGTACCGTCGGTGTGACGTTCTCGATAAACGAGTTTGTACGGCGTTGGTGTTTTTTCGTCCCAGTTAGGAACTCGGAACGTTGCGACCCAGGCATCTTGGTCCAATGCTGCAGTCCCGAGGTCTTTCCATTCCCCGTTCTGTTGAATGTAAAGCTCAACGTCCTGATTGTCCTCTTCACCCAGGGGACCGGTCAGGGCGCTGATCTTCATCACGAATCCCTCATCAGAACGGGAATCGCTGAGCGAGTACATCGACCACAAGATCGGCCCGAACTTGCGATCTTCGGCGACGGTGAAGGCCTCTCCGTCGACAATCCAGTTGGAGAAGCGGTAGCGCGACTTCCCACCGTTTGCCTGTTGGTTGTTGCGGCGTCGCTGAGGTTGATAGTTGTTGACGAGTGAAATGTTTCCGAGCAGTTGATCGCTGGGAACCGTTGTCGTCACCGAATCAATAACGTCTCCGGAGAGTGACTGGGCAGTCAACGTTAACTTGCATTGCTTGCCCATCGGAGTGCTGGCGAGATGCAGTCGAAATCCCTTGACGTCCAGCGGATTTTTGAGCGGTTGCTTGGATTTGCCGAGAACAAGTTCTCCATTGACCAGCCCTGCATCAATTCCGTTGTTGGCGAAAACGTTGCTGCGGTATTCGTTGATGTCGCTTCGCGTTCCGACTCGAAATCCTGCGCCGGCGTCCTGGTCGTTGACCTCAACTTGTGCGAGATCGACCGACATCGCGAATGGCTGTTGAGGATCGGTCAACTGATGAGTGATCAGGTGAATGTTGCGATCATTCCCGAGCGACTGGCACTCCGCTGCGCCATCGACGATTCGCCAGTCTTCCATGGGGTTGGCCCAGAACTGACTTCCCAGCCAGACTCGGTTGTGAGTCGTGCCCCAGCTGTCGATCGGCTCGCCCGATGTTTGTGGAGGAGTTTGAGCGGAGGCTTTGCTCTTGAGTCCAATCAGTGCAGCGCCGCCAGCGATTGTTTTCAAGACCAGTCTGCGGGAGAAGTGGTTCATCGATTTTGATTCCTTGTCGTGCATCAATTCGGAATGATCGGTTTAGATCATTCGTGTTGCTGCGTGCAAGTGTTCAGCACGAAATTCGATTCGAGTCCGAATTGTGTCGGTTCGACCGCACAGCCTCGATTCATTGCAACTCACGGGTTAAGCTCTCGTGTGGCACTGGCGGCGAGAACAGGTCTGTGGAGCGGACGCCTGCGAGAGACGTAGTGATCGTTTCTTCGCTGTTGGGTACTGGATTCACGATCACGCTGTAAGAATCGACACACCGCGAGAATTGGCTCAACTTCAGCTTTGGAGAATTCAAGCTTATGTGGTCTTATCTTCATTCGACTCTGGTTCTTGGCTTCGTTGTTCTAAGCAATCACTTCTTGATGACGACGGAGCTATTCGCCCAGTCAGCAGAACGACCGAATGTAATCGTGATTTTCATTGATGACATGGGTTATGGTGACGTTGGGTTCAATGGAGCAACCGGTCCGCGGACGCCGCATCTCGATCAAATGGCTGCCGAAGGAATGAAGTTCACGGACTTCTACGTTGGCTGTGCTGTTTGCAGTGGGTCCCGAACGGCGTTGATGACCGGATGTCACTATCAGCGGGTCAGCATGAAAGCTGTGCTCTTTCCGAACGCGCAGAACGGGCTGCATCCAGACGAAGTCACAGTCGCTGAAGTTCTGGGAGACGCTGGGTACGCAACCACCTGTATTGGCAAATGGCACTTGGGGCACTTGCCTCCCTGTTTGCCTACTCTGCAGGGTTTCGACTCGTACTACGGGATTCCCTACAGCAACGATATGTGGATCGATCCGGCCAATAAGATCTCAGACGATATTGTGTTGCGAGAAGGTGTTACGCACGCTGATTTGAAGGCGGGCAAGAAGATCAAAAATGGCGTCCCGCTGATGCGGAATGATGAAGTGATTGAGTATCCGGCGGATCAGGCGACACTGACCAAACGATACACCGAAGAGGCGATTCAATTCATCGATGATCACAAAGAGGACCCCTTCTTTTTGTATCTTCCGCACACCATGGTGCATTTGCCGCTGGCGGTTTCGGAGGAGTTTGCCGGGCGAACGGATCATCTCATTTGGGATGCCATCGAAGAGGTTGACTGGTCGGTCGGTCAGATTCTGGATGCTCTTAAGGATCGCGGGATCGACGAAAAGACACTTGTGATTTTTACCAGCGACAACGGAGCTGCTGTCGGTTCGTCATTGCCGCTGCGAGGTCGCAAAGCGAGTGTTTACGACGGGGGAATTCGAGAACCGACGTTGATGTGGTGGCCAGGAACGATTCCAGCTGGATCGGTCTGTTCGGAAGTCGCAGCGACGATTGATGTCTTACCGACCGTGACAGAATTGGCGGGAGGCAAACTTCCCGAACGCAAAATCGATGGCAAGAACATCCTGCCTCTTATGACAGCACAACCGGGCGCCAAGAGTCCGCATGACACCTATTGTTTGATGCACGGTCCCGGTGCTGTTCGGAGTGGTAAGTGGAAGTACTATCCATGGGCAGAGGGAACTAAGGGGCAGCGTAATGCCGACATCGCCGGACAGGAACCGTCAGAGCAACCTGTGCAGCTTTATGACACTGTGGCAGACATCGGTGAGACGACCAACGTCGCTTCCACTCACCCCGAAGTCGTCGCACGACTTCAGGCGAGTTGGGAAGCCCATCAGGCTGAGATTGAAGAGAATCGACGACCGGTCGCCCCGCTGATTCGTCCCCGGGGCGCTAAGTCGGCAGAAAGACCTCCGCGGCAACCACAGAAGCAGTCTGCTGAGAAGAAGTAGACTTCGGCGTTCGGCAGTCCCGCAATGCTTCGTTGCAACGTGCGGAATGCGTTTGATTGATTGGATCGGTGCGATTTCGAAAAACATCGTGCGCTCATCTGGATCAATGCGAACCATCTGATGATTCGTCCGTCTGACACTCGGAGCGTCCTTGTGTTTGGTTCTGTATGGTCGACACGAGCAGCGAAGTCTTCGTCGAAAGTGGCCTGCCCGTTGTGTGCAGAGTGAAAATGTGAATGTCCACAACGTCATAAGTGTGCTGCTTGAAGTTGTTGAAGAGGGGAATTCCGTTGCCAAGCGAATGGCTCAGTGAAGAGCACACGACTGCGTATCTCGAAATCAAAGATGAAGTTCCCCAACGGGCAGCTGGAGAATCGACGTTGTTGGCGGAACTGCCGACGACGTCGAAGCGGATTCTCGATCTTGGTTGTGGAGATGGCCACTTGCTGAATTTGGTTCTTCAGCATTGCCCAAACGCAGTTGGTGTCGGCCTCGATTTTTCGCCAGCGATGTTGCGTCGCGCGAGAGAGCTATGGGACGGGAACGAACGCGTTCAGTTCGTTGAGCATGACTTGGGACAACCTTTGGGTGAGCTGGGAACGTTCGACGCGGTCGTTTCAAGCTTTGCGATTCACCACTGTTCACATCGACGGAAACGTGAACTTTATCAGGAAGTCTTCGAACATCTCGATCCGGGTGGTGTGTTCTGTAACCTTGAGCATGTTGCGTCTCCCAACGACAACGTGCATGCAGCTTTCATGAAAGCCATCAGTGCCATCGAGACCGGGGAAGATCCGTCGAATCAGCTACTCGATGTGGAAACACAATTGCAGTGGTTGAGAAATATTGGGTTTGAAGATGTGGATTGCTATTGGAAGTGGCGCGAACTGGCATTGCTGATTGGACGACGGCCGAAGTCGCAAGCAGAGCACGACTCACCTGCAGATGCTCCTGTTAAGCAGGTCATTGTGATGCGGCATGATCTGAAAATGAGGAGAGGCAAACAGATCGCGCAGGGAGCCCACGCTTCAATGTCGTTTCTCGCAAATCCGCTCCGTCAGAAAGAAGCAGTTTCGCTCAACGAGTTGACGAACGACCAGCAAGGGTGGTTAAAGTCTCGCTTCGCCAAGATCTGTTGTCGCGTCAACAGCGAAGAAGAATTGATGGAAATCCACGACGCAGCTGTTGAAGCTGGCTTGGAAGTTCACTTGATCGTTGATAGCGGAAAGACCGAGTTTCACGGTCAACCGACGAAAACCTGCCTCGCAATTGGCCCGGATCGGTCCGACAAAATCGACGCAATCACCGGGCATCTGGAACTGCTCTAAATGTGAGAGTTTTAGAAAGCTGTAGCGAGACCTTGTTATGAGTTCTTCTTGCGAGCTTGTTTCTTCTTGTAACGGTCCATTTCGCGCTCGGAGAGAAAGCGAATCGAACAACCGATCGGCACTGTTTCGACGACTTCCTGACGATCACCTTTCAAAGCTGCTTCGATCGCGTCTTTGACGTAGTGCTTCGATGTCTGATCTGCATTGGTGTCATCGTCGAAGGCGCCCATGTAGACGATCTGCCGGTCTTTGTTCAGGACGAAGAATTCTGGAGTGCGGGAAGCTCCATAGGCTCTGGCAATCTGCTGTGTTTCATCGAACAGGTAGGGAAACGGAAAGCTCTTTTCTTTCGCGCGAACTTTCATCGCGTCGAGCAGATCGGCGTCGACCAGATTAACGTTGATCGCGACGACCTGTACATTTTTGTCCGATGCTTTGTAGTGCTCGGTCAGGTGAATCAGGCGATCTTCGTAGTCGACTGCGTAAGGACAACTGTTGCATGTGAAAGCGACGACAAGAACGTTGGCGTCTTTGAAGTCCGAGAAGGCGAGCGGATCACCGTTGGCATTCGGGAGTGATTCCCATTCAGGAGCGGGATCGAGATAGCTTTTGACTTCGTTAAACTCTCCGGCGATCGATTGCGATTCGATCCCACTTGTCAGCCAGAAACAGAGCAGGGCAGCGATCAAAAGTCCGTATCTCATGATTGAGTTTTCTCACTGATGTTGAAGAGGATCCGACGCTCGACGAGCTTTGGCTCGAATTCTCGGCATGCCGACGATCTGAATTCGATGATTCTTACAGGTGTGAATGATCTCGAATTCTAATCTCGCTCGCAATGAATGTTCGATTGTCGTGCTTGAAGTTCTCTCATTGTGTGCATGCGAGTCGGGAAATCAACGACAATATTCTTCGCAGACTCGAGTCAATCGGTTGGATCTGCGTGAGATGAATCGACACCTGTTGCCTCGAACGTCCGTCGCATTGCGAGAGAAACGCGCCTGTTGCTGTGAATCAGGCAGCCGAACGAATATCTTCGCGTTAAGAGTCACTCGAAATTCGATTCCGACTCCTGTTCTTTTTACTCACTTGTTCCCACCCGAGGTCGTTCTATGTTCAGAGTTCATTCCGGCCGATCGAACTGGTTCACAGGTCTGAAGCTTGTGGCTGTTTTGATGTCCGTTGCTTCGGTGACGAGTATTGGTGTTGTTGGTACAGCGGAAGATTCAGCGACGGCTTCCTCTCTTCCGAGAAGCACTCCGGAATCTCAGGGGGTCTCTTCGAAAGGTGTTTTGGAGTTCATCGAAACGGCCGACCGGGAAGTCGACTCGATGCACAGCTTCATGCTTGTCCGCAATGGGTATGTTGTTGCTGAAGCATGGTGGGCACCGGAGTCGCCAGACAAACCGCACGTTTTGTGGTCACTCAGCAAGAGTTTCACTTCGACGGCAATCGGTCTCGCGGTCGAGGAAGGAAGACTGTCAATCAACGATCCGGTGCTTGATTTCTTTCCCGAGTCAGCGCCTGAGGAGCCGTCTTCGAACTTGAAAGCGATGCGGGTTCGAGATCTATTGTCCATGTCGGCGGGGCATCAGGACGAAGTCAACCTTCGCAACGAATCTGACTGGATCAAAGCATTCCTCGCCCATCCTGTCCCACATAAGCCGGGAACACACTTTCGGTACAATACACCGGCCACGTTTATGTTGTCTGCCATTCTGCAGAAAGTGACTGGCGAGACTGTTGTTGAGTATCTGCGGCCTCGGTTGTTTGAGCCACTGGGAATTCAATTCCCTCAGTGGGATGCCAATCCGCAAGGCATTTCCATTGGGGGTTACGGGCTGTACCTTCGGACGGAAGACATTGCCAAGTTCGGACAACTCTATCTGCAGCGCGGAAAGTGGAACGGCGAACAATTGATTCCGGAAGAGTGGATCGCGGAAGCAACTTCGAAACAGGTTTCTAATGGCAGCAATCCCGCCAGCGACTGGGATCAGGGATATGGGTTTCAGTTCTGGAGATGTCGAAACGATGCCTTTCGAGGCGACGGAAAAGATGGTCAGTTTTGTATCGTCATTCCTGAGTACAACGCGGTAGTTGCCATCACGGCCAATACTCGCAACATGCAGTCTGAACTCAACATCGTGTGGGACAAGCTTCTGCCTGCGATGTCGAATTCTCCATTGGCGGCAGATGAAGCAGCACTCGATGAACTCAACGAGACGATCTCTTCGTTGAAAGCCAAACGTTAGAGCAACTTGCTCTTTCCTGTGCACTCGCTCGCCCTGTCTCATAAGTGAAAAGGCTGTGCTTGCTCGTGCGAGATCGTGCACACAAAATCATAAAATGCTGGATAACGAATTGCTGTTGAGTGAAGTTTCAACAGGGCGAGTGTCACACAGCACTCGTCCTGTTTTCTTGTGCGGATCAACTCTTGAGGTGTGACTATTCTTGAATTCTTTACGGAAGGTTCACAAATGAGACCTAGTCTGATCGAACTGTAGTTTCTAATCTCGAAACGAATTCGATCGGCGAGCCAGAAAAATGAATCAAGACGGTTCCGAGCAACCAGAACCGATACGCCGCAAGAAGCGCAAGAAAAAGAAGCGATCGAGGAAACAAGCTGGGACATTCGAGCTGATCGTCGCAGATTTCTTCGCGAAGTTTTCGTTCCTGCTGAAACCGTTAGCAGTCGCAGCCTTCGCAGCCCTTTTCATCTTTTGCATCATGCTTGTAATGCAAGTCGGGTTTCAACCGTTCGCTTGGCGAAGCCAGGTCCAGTACGAAGGTCGGACGACTCGCAAGTGGCTGGAGTTGGAACGAGAAGGGAAAGCACGCAAGGCCGAAGTGCTCTTCGACGGAAAACGTTACATCTCACCGGACAGAGTGATTGGGCTCGACTGGGAAGCTGTTCCGGACATTTTTGACGGCATCACCGACGATCGGACGCGAACGCTTTCGCTCGCCATTCTCAAAGTTTACAAGTCCGCACCCGGGGCTCCGGTCACCTCTGACTTGTTGAACGGTTACAAGAGTGAAGATGCTCGTGTTCGGCTGTGGGCTGTCAAGCTGTCGGAACGCATCGAGGATGCTTCGGACATCTCACGAGCAACCTCGCGACTGGAGGACTTGAAAAAAGATCCCGACGAGGATGTTCAACTG
Source organism: Thalassoglobus sp. JC818 (assembly GCF_040717535.1). Taxonomy (NCBI): domain Bacteria; kingdom Pseudomonadati; phylum Planctomycetota; class Planctomycetia; order Planctomycetales; family Planctomycetaceae; genus Thalassoglobus; species Thalassoglobus sp. JC818. The sequence continues at coordinate 147,646 of NZ_JBFEFI010000008.1, read as the reverse complement.
GCTGTTGAAGAGACACTTCAAATTCTGGCTGCGAAAACGCAGTAACTCTTCATTAGCATTTGACGAAGTGCTACAGGGGCAAAGTGTTATTGCTCTTTTGGGTTGTGCCAAATGGAATTCAGTTCCCAGATTTGCAGCGACACGAGGCGTGCGGTTCCTTCTTTGGAATAGAGAGTGACGCCGTCGCTTGCTTCGCTTGGGAAGATGCGATCGGTGATTGTGATCTCTCCGTCATTCGCGAAAAGTTCGACTGATGATGTGTCAACGAAAATGTGAAGTTGAACGCGGCCGTTTTTGATCGAGATGGGGGCAGCGTGCCGACCGGGAAACGCAGGATGGAATTCGACTTCTCCGCTCTGTGTTCGATCAACGAAAACCTCCGACGCTTGTGGACGAACTCCGATCACGGTCCGTTCATCAGGCCCTTCGCAGACACGAAGTCCAAACTCTTCTGCATCGCCCACTTCGAATTCCGCGATGATTTCCCTTTGTCGACTGTTGAGAGAGTCGAGCGGAACTGCTTGATCTCCGTTAATGGCCACGTTGGTCAATTGCTTTTCTTGGCCGCGGAGTTTCTCGAGTTCTTGCACTGGACGCTGAATGAGCCGAAGAGAGCCGTCGACTTCGCGAAGTGACAGTGCTCGTGGAATCGACATGCTGCTTCGCCAGGGGCTCGTCGGGACGAGGGCGGTTTCCCAGTTGTTCATCCAACCGATCCAGATTCTTCGGCCGTCTTCGGAAGGAATATTGTCCCACGAAATGGGGGCGTAAAAGTCTCTGCCGAAGTCAACCCATTGCGACTCTTTCGAATCCGCCTGAAATGTTGTGCCGTCGAATTCGCCGACGAAGTATTCGCCTCCCGACCCGCCTGCGATGGAACCGCCTCCGATGTCTGCTTCCAGTACCCAGCCTGTTTCTCCGGGCTTACCTTCGATGGGGAGTTCAAACACGTCCGGACATTCCCAGTTCGGTTTGGTGTCGACGCCTGCAGGACCGAACTCACTTAGCAGCGTCCAGTCTTTCAGATTCGGAGATCCGTAGAACTGAATAATTTTCTTAGCAGCTAACGAGACAACCATGACCCAGCGATTGGTCGGTGAGTGCCAGAAAACCTTGGGGTCTCTGAAGTGAGCCTCGTCGAGATCGAGAACCGGGTTTTTAGAATACTTGGTCCAATGGCGTCCGTTGTCGAGGCTGTAAGCGAGATCTTGAGTCTGTTTCCCGTGGCCGTTACCTGTGTAGATGGCAACCATTGGCGGGTTCTCGAGTGTTCCGAATCCGCTGGTGTTGTTGGAGTCGACGACAGCGCTGCCGGAGAAAATCATCGTCCCGTATTCTTCGTGAAGGGCGATCGGAAGATGCTCCCAGTGACACAAGTCGCGACTGACAGCATGCCCCCAACTCATGTGTCCCCAGCCGTTTCCGTGTGGATTGTGCTGATAGAACAAATGGTATTCGCCGTCGTGATAGACGAGCCCGTTGGGGTCGTTCATCCAGTTGAGTTCGGGAGTGAAGTGAAACTGTGGACGGAATTGTTCGCGGTAGTACCAGGGAGTGCGGCGGTACTGGTCGAGTCGAACTTGACCGGGATTGATGCGTGGCTGGCTGGTCAAGAGGACGTGATCGAGGTTGATGTGTCCCCAGTCTCCTGTGGCTTGGTCGAAGATGCGAAGCTTTGCTTTCTTCCCTTTCAGCTCTGAGACATCCCAGGTTCGCCACTCCATGACTCCAGAATGATTGCCAGTCGCCGAGCGGACTGCTTCATCGTCGATGATCAGTTCCGCTCCGGTTTTTCCCGGATGTCGCCCACCTGAAATCAGGAACACGATGAACTGGTCTGAGATGACGAATTCTGGAGAGATCAACTCACCTTGTGCTGGGTCTCCTCCGTGGAACGAGTTGAGAAATCGCCGTCCCTTGTATCCTTCAACACTGAGTGTTTTACCGACGACTGGTGTTTCGCCAAAGGCAGCGCCTTCCACGGACCACGCACCGAATCCGTCACCTTCGAAGTCGAAGAGGGTTTCGGCTGCCAGCAGATTTGACTGACCCAAAACAATGAAGAGCAAGAGGGCGGGTGCGAGCAAGTTCAGAAACGATCTCATTCGGTAAGATTCCTGCAAAGCTGTTGTGACGCAAATGACTGAAGGCGAAGCCTGCTTAGTCAATCAGTGCAAACGTATCAGTTCATGACAGATACGTCACTCGTTCAGTCGCGGGAAACCTCTGAATGGAAGTTGTGACCGGCAATCGAAGTGGCAACTTCAGGGAGGTCGGAGTCGGGACATTGAGTCCTTCGTTCTGCCATGAGGAATTTCCGCTGAGCTCGTCGGAAGTTGGCCGGGTTGGTGTCTTCGTCGCTGGTTGCGAACGATTTGTCTGGGATGTATTCTTCGACTCAAGACTGTACCGATAAAGATCGAGTGAAAAACACTCAACAAATTCTTCGGACAACGTCATCACGCGATGATTTTGTTCCGAATTGCGAAATTGTTCTCATCGGGTTTGTGACCGTATCTGGATAAAGGGAGACGAAATGGACCACATCAATGGTTCGCTGGGGCGAAAACTGAATATGGCTCTCGTCGGTGGAGGACAAGGTTCTTTCATCGGACGTGTTCACAACGTGGCCGCCATTCTCGATAACCGTGCTCAACTCGTCGCAGGTGCACTTTCGTCGAATCCTGAGCGAGCCAAGTCCTCGGCTCCGTTTTACGATATCGATCCGTCACGTGCGTACGGTTCGTATCAGGAACTGGTCGACACTGAAGCTGGGCTGCCGGATGGAGAGCGAATCGATTTCGTCACTGTGGCAACTCCGAATCACACGCACTTTGAGATCGCGAAAGCAGCGGTCGAAAAGGGTTTCAATGTGGTTTGCGATAAGCCGATGACATTCGATCTCGAACAGGCGGAGGAACTCGTCAAGCTTGTTGAGAAGTCCGGAGTCGTCTTCGCGCTGACACACAATTACACCGGGTATCCGCTCGTTCGACAGGCTCGGGAAATGATTCTCGCCGGAGAGCTGGGAGACATTCAGGCGATTCGCAGCAACTACATTCAAGGTTGGTTGCGAACACGTCTCGAGAACGAAGATCAGAAACAGGCATCGTGGCGTTCGGACCCTGCCAAGTCAGGGGCGGCTGGTGGTTTCGGAGATATCGGAACCCATGCTTACAACCTCGCACGATACATGACCGGATTGCTTCCGGAAGAAGTTTCGTGTCACCTGAAGTCCTTCGAAGAAGGGCGAGTTCTCGATGACTACGGACACGCTGTGATTCGCATGGAGAATGGTGGACTCGGGACTGTGACTGCCAGCCAGATTTCACACGGCCGCGAGAACGATCTGTTCATCGAAATCGACGGAACCAAAGGGGCGCTGTCGTGGCGACAAGAAGACCCGAACCAGATGATGGTGCGTCGCAACGGCGAACCGTGGCAGATTTACACTCGCAACCCGAACGCTCCTTTCATCGGAGAACTGGCTGCGGCATCGTGTCGTCTTCCCGGTGGGCATCCTGAAGCCTTCTTCGAAGCCTTCGCCAACGTCTATCGCTTCGCTTATGACGACATGATCAAGCGAGCGGCTGGGGACTCCTTCGAAACAAAAGACACCATCTACCCGAACGTTTACGACGGTGTTGAAGGAATGTATTTCATTCAACAGTGTGTCCAGAGCAGCAAAGAAAATGGAGCCTGGTTGCCGCTGAAGCATCCGCTCGCTCGACGTTAAGTCGTCAACGTTTTTCTTCAGGAATTGTACGGTTTGGTTCAGCGATTCGTTGAGCCAAACCGACTCGGCGAGTTGTCGGGAACGAGCAACGTGCTCAAAAAATGGATTGAAAGTCAACGCCTCAGGTGAAGGAGAAATACCATGGCCGAGTCCTCACAAACGTCCACCGAGCAGTCTTCGTCTTCAGAGACTGGACAGCAGCAGGTTCGCATCGAGCTGGACGACACAAACGTTGAAGCCCTGTACGCGAATCTCTGTCGCGTTTCGAGCACTCCGGAAGAAGTGATTCTCGATTTGGCTGTGAATCCAAATCCGATGGCGACCGGCAGCCAGAAACTGAAAGTCACTCAGCGCGTTATTCTGAACCACTACACAGCGAAGCGATTGGCTGCTTTGTTGACTGCGACGGTTCAACGCCATGAACAAGCTTTCGGACGACTCGAAGTCGACGTACGCAAGCGACTTGTCTCCGCTGAGACCACTTAGACATCGAAGACGCACACCCGAAATCGTGTTCGTGCGACTTCAGACGAAGTGAGTGTTCGGAGAGACAAGCCGTATCGCCGGTTTCAGAGATCACATCTGTAAGTATTCGAGTTCATGGAACCCGGACGCCTTTTTCGTGATTGACGAAACCGATGGACGGCATTTTGAGGACGTTGCGAGAGGAATGAGGTCATCCCATGGATGCCAATGGAGGTTCTCCTCCAGATGATGAGGAGTCAGAACGAGATCGATCGGATGAGAAGGATTCCGGCAGGAATCCTTCCGATCCTCTTCCAGACCCGGCTTCTTTTCCCCAGCCAATTCAGGCTCAGGTTCAACATCAGAATCTGAGCGCACGCGTTCCCAGTCGGGTCGGAGAAGGGGTTTTCGCAAACGGAGTGATGGTTCTTACGGGGCAGACTGAGGTTGTTCTCGATTTCGTGTTGAGAATGGGAGAGCAACAGCGAATCGTCTCACGATGTGTACTTCCGTATCTGGTTGCTCGTCAGTTTTTGATGGCGCTCCGAAGCAACGTCGAAAACTATGAGCAGCGGTTTGGCGAACTTCCCCAGCTTCCGGTTCCAAAGTCCGATCCTTCAACCGGTCCCGTCTCTGAAGAGAGAGAGGCTGAAGGCTCGCAGGCCGGTGGCGGCAACAATCCACCGCATTCCGGTTTGGGGAGCCCAGGGCATCCGGAAAATGGAAATCAAAGTCCCGCAGTCCCGCGAATCGAAGATGTTTATGACGAGTTGAAGGCTGATGATCAGGTCTATGCTGGCCATTACTCCAACGCGGTCTTGATCCGACACACTGGAACAGAATTCTGCCTCGATTTCATTACCAATTTGTTCCCTCGCTCAACGGTGACATCTCGAATTTTTCTGGCAGCACCTCACATTCGACCTCTCGTGGGATCGTTGCAGCGTGCTTTGCAACTTCCGGGAAGCAGTGAGGAGATGACATAATGTGTTGTCGGGAAGCATGAGTATTTGTCGTCGAATGAGCATGAGACCGCGCCGGAATCTTGCTCAGTGATGGCTGTGTAATTTTGACCACAAGTGACAACCTATGCACGCAGTGATTCTTGGTGCCGGTACGGTCGGAAGATCGATCGCGGATTTGCTTGTTCAGCAGGATGTAAACGTTTGCATCGTTGATGAACAACGCGACGTGCTGAATCGTGTTGAAGAACAGCTTGATGTTCAAACTGTGCTGGGGTCCGCGTGCGAGTCGATTCCGTTGTTTCAGGCGGGGGTTCAGAACGCCGAGATTTGTCTGGCAGTGACGAGCCGCGACGAAGTGAATCTTGTCGGGGCGAGCTTGTCCAAAGTGATGGGGGCGAAGACGACCGTCGCTCGCGTCTTCAACCCTGCATATCGTGATTTCAGTACCTTCGATTATCAGCGGCATTTCGGAATCGATCGGCTTCTCAGTCTCGAAAAACTGACTGCTCTGGAACTTGCGAAGGGCTTGCGAGCACCGGGATTGTTTGCAGTCGAAAGTTTCGCACGTGGTGGAGTGGAAGTGTTGGAGGTCGGAGTTGATCAGCGGTCTGCCGCGGTTGGACGATCGATTCGGGATTTGAATCTGCCAGCGACAGTTCGCATTGGATTGCTCGTCGGTAACAAGGGGCCTTCAGTTCCGACAGCTGATGAGGTCATTCAGCCGGGTGACCGTGTGACGCTGATCGGCAAGTCGACGGCGCTCGAAGATGTGAAGAGTCAATTCGAGGCGCGGACTCATCGAACGATGTCGGTGATTATCGCCGGGGGTGGAGAGATCGGTTTTCATCTGGCGAAGCTCCTCGACAGTCGACGCTATCGCGTGGTCGTCCTCGAAGCGGATCAGGAACGCTGTCAGTTGTTAGGAAGTCGACTCGAGTCGGTGACGGTTCTGGCGGGAGATGCGACGAATCAGAATGAACTCGAAGAAGCACGAGTCAGTTCGGTCGATGTTTTCGTGGCTGCAATGGGGCGAGACGAAGACAATATCATTTGTGGGGCAGAAGCGAAAGAGCTGGGAGCATCACGCATCATCAGCATTGTGCGCCGACCGGATTATGTGAACGTGCTTGAGAAGATCGGGATCGATCTCGCTGTCAGCCCAAGAGAAGTGATGGCCGGCGAGATCGTCGGAATGATCCAGACGGGGCCAATTGCGAGGCAAAGTTCGATCGCTGGCGGAGCGGCTCAGGTTTGGGAAGTTGAAGTGCGAGAAGGAGCACCGTGCACGGCGGGGGCACTTCGCGACTTGCAGATCAAAGATTGCCTGATCGCAGCGATCGTCCGCGAAGAGTACGTTGAGGTGGCTTCCGGGGATGATCAGTTGCGGGTCGGTGACTCGGTCGTCGTGATTGTTCAGAAAGGTCAAGAAGCTGCAGCGCTAAAATGGTTTGCAGCGAATGGCCAAGGCTCGCGAAGCTAAGCACACTCGTCGGCATATTGGTTTTGAGCAAACTGAAAGCGATAGAGCTTTATGGTGATGGAGTGCCGGCGTTTTTGGACTCTTTCCAGAGTGCAATTTCCCTCTCGATGTTCACTGGTAGAACGACGATGGGAGGGCTTGGCGATGGAGATTGAATGGCTTGAAGGACTCGCTGGTTGAGCTTTTCGAGTTCGGTTCGGACGAAATCTTCATTGGCCAGCGATTTGATTTCGTTCAAGGTCTGTTCGATGTCACGTCGAGCTTCAATCAGTGGGGGAACAATGCTGAGCTGTTCCCGCTTGAGTTTGTCTTTCAGCCACCAGTCCGAGTCGAGAGCCTTTTCGATACCCGGAATCGGTTTTCCCTGTCCGTGGAGGTTGTCGAATTCGCCTTCGTTCTGGGCGTCTTGAATTCGTTGTTCGATAAACCCTTCCCACGACTCATGAGCAGATTTGCGTTCTCCCATTGTTCTTCTCCGTCCAACAGGGTGCTGTGTCCATTGAGCGATTCGGGAATAGCTCTCAATCGATGATCGTGTGACGTCCACAACTTCGAAAGTGATCACACGATGAGCTGCCAATTGTTACTCAGAATACTTCTCTAAGTACTCGGACATCTTGAGCTTCTTTTGGGTGCTTTCGCTGGTCATGTAGCGAATCTTCCCGAAGATGGGACGCTCCGGACCCCACGCGCGATCGTATCTTCCCAACACCCAGAAAATCCCTGAATAGCTGTTGGGGTTGCGCCCATCGACCGCGTATTTGTTGTTGAGTTCGATCATGACTTTCAAAGCGTCTTGCGGCGTCGTCGACCATTGAAAGATTTTCTTGCCCCACAGCATGCGTAGATAGTTGTGCAGTCTACCGTCACGGACGAGTTGTCGCTGGGCAGCGTTCCAGATTTCGTCGTGAGTTTCAGCCCGTTCAAATTCTTCGAGACTATAGGTGTGAGGGCGGTCGTCCTCAGCATGTTCTTCGATCGTTTCTTTCGCCCAGTCAGGGAGCGATTCGTACTGATCGTAATCGCTGCGATGTGCACACATGTTGTACCCGAGTTCTCTCCATGTGATCAGTTCGTCGAGGAAGCTCTCTGACGAGGAAGACATTCCCCACCAGCCCTCGCGCGAGCCTGAAGTCTTTTTTGAGAGTTGATCGGTCGACCAGTCTTCGTGGTCCGCAATTCTTTGGAAGACTGTGTGAGACGAAATGTGACCGAAGTGGATATACGGAGAGAGGCCGCTGCTGGCGTCTTCGTCGGGATGGTTTCGGCCATCGCCGTATCGATCCAGTCGATCCTTCATGAACTGGTCGAGGACATCGTCTGCTGCATTGCGACCGCCATCGAAAGCGGCCGGACCGACTGAGTGGTCGATTGGAAGATCGGACAATGCTTTGCTTGTTGCTTTTAAAAGATCTGCCGAAGCAGCGGGCCACTTCTTTAAAATCTTCTTCGGGACGGGAACGGAATCCGGAAGGCCATTAGTTTTAATGGAATCGACTTCGGGAAACTCGTCCAGGTGAGGTCGTAACGACTTTTGCAGGAAGCGGCGAAACGAATGAGCCGTTTTGAAGACTTCGTTCGTGGACCTCATGGGGAAGAGTCCATTGGAGTCGACCGCTTCGAGCTTCACCTCGAGTTTGCGAGAAACGAGTCGCAGCATGGTCGGGATGAAAAATGACGGAAAGTCATCCGTCACGACAACCGCAGAATTTTCGGCGAGTGTTGTCAGCAGGTGTCGTCCGTCGTTTTGCGTCGGTTCGACATACGGGTAATACGTGACGCCAGCGTCTTCGAAGTCCTTCTTTTGATCAGCCATGCCCTGAAGAACGAAACGATGAATCCTGTCGCTGGCCCAGCGATAATTGACTCGAAGCGCCTCGAAGACGATCAAAGGTTTGTCGAGCAAATTCGCCCATTCGACGGCACGTTGGAGAGAGAAGTTCGACTTTGATCTCCGGTTGGCAATCATCCAGTAGAGAACATAGTCACCCTTTTCTCGAACCTCTTCTTCATTCAGTGTTCGGATTCGAGCTGTCGGAACATCACTCATGAGACGACGTTTGTTTCGTGAAAGTGTTGAGCAAGGACATCCTGCCGGAATTGGAAGATTCGCCGCAGATCACTGTTGACCAGTCTTTCATGCAAGAATCGAGGTCCCGGAACTTGATAGTACACGATATCCGAAACTTGTGTTCCACCATCTTTGGAGATGAACGTGTGTTCGTGGACCCATTTTCGATAGGGGCCGCGAAGCTGTTCGTCGACGAACGAGTACGGAGGGTTCCATTCCGCGATTCTCGTTCGCCAGCGAATCGGAATCCTTCGCAAAGCAAGTCGATAGTCGATCAGCGCACCCTCTCGCATCTGAATTGGTCGAGGCGTCACAATGCGGAAATTCAACCAGGGAGGGGTGATCGCTTCCAGATTCTCTGCGTCCGAAAAGAACTGAAACACGTCTTCGATTGGAGCGTCGATGAACTGCTCGCAGGAGAGTTGCCAATCTGATCCGTCGAAATTGATGTCGATGCGATCTGCCATGGGATTCAAACTGATTTCATGTTATGAGAATGTCGAACTGAAACCGGAGATCAGTCCAACCTGCAACATGTTAGACGCGTGAGCGATTCCGTCGAACTCACATTTGAAACCTGCCTGAGCAGCAGCTGACAATGCGAGGAGGTCACTTCGCAAACAGAAAACTGAGATTGCAGAAATGAGAACAGCGGCGGCGAGATGACTCGCCGCCGCTGTCTTGATTTTCGAGGTTGTCTCAACAACTCAGTCTTGATGGGCTATTCGTGACGCATCGCAGCTGATGCCTTAAGGTTGACACTCGTCAGATAGCGGAAGAAGTAGCCGACGTCGGTGTAGGGGACACTGACTCCAACAACGATGAGATCTCGTGTTGAGGCATTCAAGCATTCGTTGTTCGGATTTGGATTCCCTGTGTAAGGTGTAATTGTCACAGTGACCTGATTGGTTGTCAGAGTCGCTCCAACCGTGTTGCGGACTTGGTCAATCACCGCAGTTTTCACATCGGCGGTCGACACTCCCTTGATGATCGCTTGACGACTTCCTTCACGTGCAGCATTCGTAATCAGGTTGGAGACCATGAAGGCACGACCGAACTCGATCACCCCGAAAGTGACGCTGAGCAGGATCGGCATCATGACCGCAGTTTCGACAATTGCGGCTCCCAACCGAGATTTTTTCTGATTGCTGTTTCGAAGTTGACGTCGCATGAGATCACTCGAGGTTAGATGTGAGGGGATCGTTGAAGGTGATCAGAACGTTGAGGGGTTCTGTTGATCAGTGAATGAGTCCAGCCGGAGCGAGGACGGAGTCTTCCAGAATGACGGTATCTCCGCCGACTACGCTGGGGTCGGTGTAAACCGCAGGTTGAATGACAACGGTCTTTCCGCTCGGCTTACCGGTCAATTTGACGTACATGATTCGAATCGGAACAAACTTGACGATGGTGTAGTTCGCATTGTTTCCGTTACCTGAAACCTGCGAGAAAATCGGAATCATCCGCGGCTCGCCTTTAATCGCCTCAAGCTCATCTTTGATTCCGGCGCTCAAGCCGGTGTCTCCATTCAAAATCATCGGCAATGCATTCAGGTCGAGCTGCCCGCCGAAGTACGACAGGTCAGAATCATTCAGTCCGTGGAGGATCTGTCGTGAGATATCTGCGGTGCTGTTTCCCTGATGTCCGAAGTCGACTGTTCCACGGTTTCCAGGCGGCAATGCTTGGTTTCCGTAAGGGTACAAGCTGACTTCAAGGATGCCGTCACTGCCGCTGGTGATCGTTTTCGTATCATCGTTCCAGTGGTAGTTGTCTGAGCCAGCTCCATTCAGGACGAGGTTATCCCAAGTTGGCTCATCAAGCGTGATTGGCAAGATGCCAGCCTTGATGTTTGGGACATTGCGAATCGTGACCCCGGGTTGAATGGCTGCAGTTGCCTTCACTGTGGTCGTCGCGTTTCGAGAACCGATAACTGGTGCGAACCAGAGATCGAGCGGTCCATCGCCGAGGTTGCTTCCGGGATTGTTGCGACGGGCCGTCACTTCAACAGCGTTGTAAGGAGCTTGTCCCCACTGGATTGACCATTGACCGGCGGCCGGATCCCATTGCCGATATCCAAAGCGAATGTCATTCGCACTATCGATGTAGGTTCCACTTCGACCCGCTGCTTCATTCGCTGCCGCAACCGCGACTGCGGCCGTTCGTGCTGCTGCTGCTCCTTGAGCGTTGGTCTTCGACGCTCCAACGCCCCACGACTTGTAGAGTTCGATGTTGGCAGCGAGCGCCGCTGCATCGGCACTTCGCTGGAGCTCAGCTCGCGAAAGCGAGATGTAACCCATGTCGAGCGCGAGTGCTGTGAACGCGAAGAGAATGACCAGTAGTCCAATTCCCATCACCAGAACGGCCCCCTTGCGGTCGTTCTGGAAGCTCGATCGAAATCGTGTTCGTTGCAGGGTTTTCATCACCGGCTGCCTCACCATGGATTGTTCGGTAAAGATTCAAGAGTTGGGGGCAAGATGTGAGAAATGGTCTCATCACCTGCGGATGGTTGGGTTGCTAAAGAAGTTCTTTGGTTCGAAACAGCTTTGTGGCACGTCCGAGACCAGGTTGGTTTCGCCTATTCATTCGCACCGTCGAAAAACACTTTGGGGTTTTTCGAGAATCGGATGTTAGTCTGCTGCGAGTCGGTGAACGTAACGGTCGGTCAGGTCCTGAGCGTACAGGTCTCCGTCTTCGTCGTAGAAGCGAATCGCAGATCGCTTGAAGTAGTCGACTCGGTTGGCTCCGAATGTCACCTTTGAGTGTTCGATGGAATTTCCAGGGTGATAAGGATTGAGGTCGTCACGATTGGTGAACAGCCAAACTTTGAGGGCGTTGCTTTCCCCGAACGATCCGAATGTTGTCGAACTTCCGTTAAAAACAGACATGGTGAGATGACCGCCTTCGATCGCCGTGGCGGTGGTGTAAGTGATTCGTTCGTTGGAAGTTGACAATTCAGCTGGTGCTCGCTGTCTCTGGTAGCCAATCAAATAATCACCAAACCACACCTGCAGTTGCATTCCTCCTTCACCGAAACTCGGAAGAGTTCCATGGTTGAGTTCGAAGAGCGTATGGGTGTCGAATCTCGCGTCGGTTGGCCCGAAAACTGTGGCAATTTGTGGGCAATCTGCGTTTGGATCGGGGTTGTTGACAACCAGTTCCCAATCTTCTTCGACTCGGTGAATTGGAGGAGCATTCGCGACAATGTCTTCGAAGGTCACTTCTTGTGAAGTCGTGCCATCACCTGTCTGGGCTAAGACAGCATTGCTCCCCTGGAACATGAGAGCAACTGCCGAAAGGCAAGCGAAAGATTTCAGTGCATGCATAGTGGGAGCCTCTCAATCGATTGAATAGAGTCGAAGTTTGGGCAGAAAAATTCTCCAGCGTCTTCCGATTGGTGGAGAGAGCACCGACAAAGAGGGGGAATCGTGCTTCGGGGACACTTTCAGGTGTGACGAAAACATATTTCAGGATTCCGCCGCCGTTGCCCGAAATTGAGAAAATTCAAAGAATTTTCGATATTTGCGTGATCCAATCGATCGTTCCAGTTGAATTCAACGGACGCCTGTGTGGATGTTCCGCAACAGTGAGTGAGAACCTGAAGCTTTTGCCATTCAGGGGAGTCCATCGCTACGCCTGTCGATGCGGATTTACTACGATTCGAAAAACTGGATTTCCGAGAGTGGTTTCCATTTCGTCTCGAGTTCGATCGACGATTTTGGTGTCGAGGCGATGCACGAATTTCGGGGGCCCTCAGCAAAAACCGAGTGGACGTTTTGGATGCGATCAGGCCGGCTGATTTCGCGTTCATAACGTGACTCGCTGAGCTTCGTGGGAATCCGGTTCCAAGAGAATTTTGAAATCCGCCCCTACCTGCCAACCTCAAGACGACCATGCTCTGGGAAATCGAGATCAGTTCGAAAAGTGGACCCGACCGCGAAGCGGAACATGCTTTGGCGGAAGCCCGAATGCGTCGCCTCGACAGCCTGGCAACTGTTCGATCAGCGCGATCGTATTTGATCGAGGGAAGCCTTGATGACAATCGGTTACAGCAGGCGGCTGACGTGCTTGCCGATCGAGTGGTCGAGCAGGTGACGGTGCGTTCTCTTCCAGATAGTTCACAGGCGGACCAGACCGAACGTTTACTCAATGTCCTCTTCAAACCGGGAGTGACGGATAACGTCGGAGCGACAGCGACGAAAGCACTTCAGGAGTTGGGATTTCAAGTCGAGCGTGTTTCGACGTGCCGCAAATACTGGGTGAATGCCGATTCTAACGAGAGCGAAGTCGAGCGATTCGCTTCCCGAGTTCTCTCGAACGATTCCATTGACCGCGTCTTGGTCGGTCCACTGCAGTTGACCAGCCTGGCAGTCGGGAGCGAACAGGAATTCGAACTGAAGCATGTCGCCATTCGCGAAATGGGCGACGAGGAACTGAAGACGCTGAGTCAAACAGGTCAGCTCTACTTGAGTCTGACAGAGATGCAGACCATTCGAGACTACTTCCGGGAAATGGAGCGAGACCCGACAGATATCGAACTCGAAACGGTCGCCCAAACCTGGAGTGAGCACTGTTCTCACAAGACTCTCGCTGGTCGAATTGCCTACCGTGATGAGAACGGTGAACGACACTTCGAGAACATGCTCAAAGAGACCGTTTTCGCAGCTACTCAAACGATTCGAAAAAACCTCGGTGATGCGGACTGGTGTGTCAGTGTGTTCAAAGATAACGCCGGAATCGTTCGCTTCGACGACAAGCAGGATGTGTGCATTAAAGTTGAAACGCACAATCATCCCTCAGCTTTAGAGCCTTACGGTGGAGCGAATACCGGCTTGGGTGGAGTGATTCGTGATCCGCTTGGAACCGGCATGGGAGCGCGACCGGTCTGCAACACAGACGTCTTCTGTTTCGCTTCTCCCGAAACCGGGTTCGACAGCTTGCCGCCGGGAGTTCTTCATCCTCGAACGGTGATGCGGGGAGTTGTTTCGGGAGTCCGTGACTACGGAAACCGTATGGGAATTCCAACGGTCAACGGAGCTGTCTACTTCGACGATCGATATCTCGGAAATCCGCTCGTCTATTGCGGGAACGTCGCGATGATCCCGCGTGGGATGAGCGAGAAGCAAGTTCATCCCGGTGATTACATTGTGGCTGTCGGGGGGAAAACGGGACGAGACGGGATTCACGGTGCGACATTTTCATCTGCCGAATTGACTCACGAGAGCGAAGAGCTTTCGGGTGGAGCAGTGCAGATCGGGAATCCAATCACCGAGAAAATGGTTCACGATGTCATTCTCGAAGCTCGTGACAGACAACTTTTTAACGCCATCACCGACTGCGGAGCGGGTGGCTTCAGTAGTGCCGTCGGTGAAATGGGAGAAGAGACAGGAGCCGAAGTCTGGCTTGAAAAAGCTCCTCTCAAATATCAGGGGCTGACTTATACCGAAATCTGGATCAGTGAAGCTCAGGAGCGAATGGTGCTCTCGGTTTCTCCCGAACAGTGGGAGGAATTCGAAGCGCTCTGTCAGTCTGAAGGAGTCGAAGCGACCGTCATTGGGAAGTTCACCGACTCGAAAATGCTCGAGTTGAAGTATCAGGGTGAGTCCGTCGGATCGCTGGCGATGTCGTTCTTGCATGACGGACGTCCTCCAGTCATTCGTGAAGCGGTCTATTCTCCTCCGCAAGAGCGTGAAGTCTCGCTTGAATCAGAGGTGATCGATCACAGCGACGTGCTGAGAAAAATTCTCGGTTCGCTGAACGTCTGCTCCAAAGAGTCAATCATCCGGCAATACGATCACGAAGTTCAGGCGGGAAGCGTCGTGAAGCCGCTCGTCGGAATCGCAAATGATGGGCCCTCTGATGCGGCCATCGTTCGACCGGACCTGAAAGGAAAGCGCGGACTCGTTATTGCCTGCGGAATGAATCCTCACCTCGGAGACGCCGATCCGTATTGGATGGCTGCCTCCGCGATTGATGAAGCTGTCAGAAATTGCGTTGCCGTCGGTGCAGATCCAGAGCGCATCGCGATTCTCGACAACTTCTGTTGGGGGAACACCGAACGGGCTGAGACACTCGGATCGCTGGTGCGAGCGGCGCTGGGATGTCAGGAAACCGCCATCGCCTACGGTACTCCGTTCGTCAGCGGAAAAGATTCGCTCAATAACGAGTTTTCTTATGTGGATGGCGATCAGTCGCGAACGATCAGTATTCCTTCATCGCTTCTGATTACTGCACTCGGTCAGATTGGTGACATCGAAAAAGCGGTCACGATGGACCTGAAATCGGCCGGCAATGTTCTTCTTCTCATCGGTGAAACTCATAACGAATTGGGTGGGAGCCATTTCAACCTCGTGACTGGTCGAGAGGGAGGAGTTGTGCCTCGCGTCGACTTTGAGACAGCTCCGCAGCTGTTCACCGCGGTTCATCAACTGATTGACCGCGGTTTGGTTCGCAGCTGTCACGACCTCAGTGAGGGTGGGCTCGCGGTCGCACTCGCAGAGATGGCATTTGCTGGCGGACTTGGCGCTGATGTTCAGCTTCAACAGTCGGGAGCCGATGCCACAATGCAACTCTTCTCCGAGAGTAACACGCGATTTGTGATCGAAGTTCCACCAGAACATGTTGACGAAACGTTGAACGTCCTTCAGCAAGGCAATTTGCCTGCTGCAGTTCAACTCGGCCAGGTTAACGAAAGCAGTGAACTGGTCGTACGCGGAAGTGACGGAACCGTTCTGATTCAGGGTTCACTCACAGAATTGAAGAAGTGCTGGCAAGAGCCGTTGGCCAGTTTTTAGCCCGGTTTGACAGTCTCCTTGCAGCGGTGTCCCTGATTCTTTCGGGTGAGGAATTGTTTCCGAGGTGACCGGGTTCAGTTGAGCGGATCATTGATTCCCAGAAGCGAAGGCGACTCGGTCAACGAATTCGCTGTTGCGATAACGGGTGAGAATGTGTCATAACTCGCTGGTTGAAGCGCTGCGATTCTCCCTCAAAATCAGGAGTCCCGTGATCGGGAGTTCAGTCTGGCATGGAGCCACCATCGGAACAACTTGTCGCTGATCTCGAGAGTTTGCAACTGGCTTCGCGACGTGACATTGCAGCTTGTCGAACTGCTGTTCGGCGTGCTGCTCGCGGCTTACCAGCGTTCGATTCCGTCTGGATTCACTGTCTTGTCGCCGCCGGGAAGCTCACTCCATTTCAGGCAGCCCGACTGGAGAATCAGACGACGGACGAACTGAAAGTCGGTTCGTCTTATATTCTGGCAGACCAGATTCACTTCGATGCGGTGCTGCCTGTCTTTCGTGCGACAGAGACAGCTTCCGGTCGCTCTGTATTTGTCACGCGAATGAAAGTTGATCGCGAAGACTTGAAGGAAGTGAAGTCCCGTTTCGAACGTCGATTTGCTGAGTACCGCAAGTTCACTCATCAGAATCCCAGCCTCCCGACGGAATACTTTATCAATGCTGATCGAGGCGAGGTGGATGTCGTTTCGCCTGGGCTTGATGGGCAGCCGATGACGCAATTCTTGATTCGCCGCGGTCGCGTGCCGGAAGATGTAGTGCGGTGTATTGCCGCTCAGGTGGCTCTTCAAATGCGGGCGTTTCCTGAAGGATTTTTTCATGGTGATCTCCGTCTGGCCAACCTTTGGTTGGACCGGAAGGGACGAGTTCATCTCGCGAATCCCGGAGTCTATGCGTGTCTTCATCCGTTCCCGACGATCCATTCACTCGCGCCCAAAGACGCTTACGACACGATGGCACCGGAGCGGATTTCCGAGCGGAGCATTCCCGATCTTCGTTCCGAAGCGTATTCGCTGGGATGCCTTCTCTGGCAGATGCTGACTGGTCGCCCGCCGCATCTCGTCGCGGATCCGCTCGCCAAACTTGCAGAGCATCAACGTTCAGAAATTGTTGACGTTCGAGAGTTCGCTACCGATGTTTCCGAGGATCTGGCTCGACGCATCCGCATGATGACTCGACCGGACCCGGCACTGCGGAAGCTGAAAATTGATGAACTGGTTCTCGTCGCTGAAAGAGGTCGCCAATCGAAGTTGGAACGTCGGCTGAAACGCTTCGTGCAAACATTCGAAACGGCTGCACCTCGCATGTTGGGAGAACGGCAGGCTCCTTCCCGAAAGAAGGCTGTCGTCGCTGCTGTCTTATTGACCGTGATCGCATGTGTCGTCGCGTGGAACCGGCAGCATCTCGGGTTCGGTCAGCTCGAGCAGTTGAAAGCATCGACGATTCCAGCCGAGCTCTCTCCAGGACCATTGGAATTGAATGAACAAATTGCTGCCGAGACCGAGGAACCAGAACTGGACGAACACGATCCAAACGCAGGAACTCCAACGGTTGCTGCAGAAGAATTCCCTGAACACGTCGCTTCAACTGAAGATTCCAATTCCGAGTCGATCCCCGTGCTTCCGACGCCGGACTCCGACGGTCTCGTCCGACTGACGAGCATCGGACCGTATCGGATGTCCGAACTCACCGGCGGGAGTCCGATTCGAATCGTTGGGCTAACGAATGCGCGTTCGCAGATTGTTGTTGATCAGAACTCGGGGCCGATCGTGACACCGCATCTAGTTCTGCAGAACGTTGAATTCATCGTTCGTGATGAGTCATCAAGCAGGAGTCAGTCAGCTGGGATTACAATTCGATCGGATCAGCTGACGTGTTCGAGTTGTCTATTCCGTGACGAATCCGGGGATTCTCGACAGCCATTAATTCGACTGAGTGCTGAGGACCGTTCGAATTTGAATGCTGGGCGACTCCTGCTGACGGACTGCGTCTTTTTGACCACCAAGCCAGCGATTTCGTTTGAGTCTCCACTGACGACCGCCCGTTTCGAGAATGTGTTCGCAAATACTCCTGCATCATTTCTGACGCTGTCCGCCGGTGTCGTTTCTGGGTTTCGGGTTCCGCTGATTGTTGAACAGTCCTCGTTTTCGGGGGGCGGGGCACTCGTTGAGATTCGGGCCGCGGAAGGAATGCCAGCGTACGGTTTGCTATCGATTCAAGGCAACGACAGCGTCATCGATGTGCATCCTGAGCGTGCGATCGTGGAGTTCATCGCTCCGCCGGATTCGCTCGACGCTGAGAAAATTGCGAAACAGGTCGAGTTTTCGGGAACGGGTTTGATCATTCGGGCTGACCGCGACCTCGTTGGGGTGCGAAGTAACGGGACACTTGCTGAGGAAGGCGATTTCGAGTCGAAATTGACCGTCAATGGAGTGCTTAGTGGTGAGTTTCGATTCGAGAAAATCGACGAAGCAGCAGCCTGTTTTCCGGGTGAGGAGCGGGCAGTTTTCGAGACGCTTCCGGTCCGTGATGTGTTGACCGCTCCCGGGTTTGATTCTGCACGCTTTTGCAGTTCGAATTCCGAGTTGTAACTTCTTTTGTCTCAATAGTTTGGGAAGCTCCGGAATGTCGTCTGGGTCCGTTGTTGTTCGGTTCCCATTCAGCTATAATTTGAACGACCCGGAACAGATGTTGCTGATCGCTGAAAACTCTTTTTCAGTAAAGGGTTAGGGAGCTTTTGGGAGTTCCTGAACGGTGAGCAGGCTTCGATCTGCCGCCAACAAGCTGTTGACTGTTGAGAATTGAACTGAACGCAGGAGCGCACTGCTTTGTCGAATGATCTGACCCCTCCTGAAGACCCGAATCAAGATGACTCGAATTCTAATTCCGGTGAGCTGAGCCAAGGCCGCATTGAGGCTCTCGATATTCGAGAAGAAATGCGGCAGAGTTACCTCACTTACGCGATGTCGGTCATTGTCAGTCGTGCACTGCCTGATGTTCGTGATGGCTTGAAGCCCGCCCAGCGACGAATTCTTGTCGCCATGAACGATTTGAATCTCGGGCCGAGTTCCGGACGTGTGAAGTGTGCGAAAATCTCCGGGGATACGTCGGGTAACTATCACCCGCACGGGGAAAGTGTGATTTATCCAACTCTGGTCCGTATGGGGCAGGACTGGGTGATGAGAGAAATTCTCATCGACAAGCAGGGAAACTTCGGTTCCATCGCCGGGCTCGGCCCAGCTGCGATGCGATATACGGAAGCACGATTGTCGTCGGCAGCTGCGGAGATGCTCGACGACCTCGATCACGATACCGTCGATTATGTACCGACTTACGATCAACGCGGTGAAGAGCCAGTTGTTCTGCCGTCTCGATTTCCCGGGCTGCTCGTCAATGGATCGCAGGGAATTGCGGTCGGGATGGCGACGAGTATTCCTCCTCACAATCTGGGTGAGGTCGCTGACGCTGTGCAGTTGTTGATCGATAATCCCGAAGCATCAATCGATGAGATTATCAGCGTTCTGCCCGGTCCTGACTTCCCAACCGGCGGCGTGATCTGCGGACGTTATGGTATTCGCCAGGGATACTTGACCGGTCGATCGACACTCACTCTTCGCGCGAAAGTTGAATTCGACACCGAAAAGAACACGGACGTGATTGTGGTTCGTGAGATTCCTTACCTTGATACGAGGGATCGTCTGAAATCGAAGCTGGAAGCGTTGATCAAAGAAGATCGCGTCAAAGGAATTTCGAGAGTAGTCGACTATACCGACCGCAAGACCCCCAGCTGGCAGGTTCGGCTACACATCTATCTCAAACGTGACGCGGATCGGGAAGTCGTCCTGAACCAGCTTTACAAGTACTCCCCGCTTCAAACGACCGTGTCGGTGATTTTGCTCGCGCTCGTGGGAAGTCGACCGCAAACGCTGAATATTAAAGAGCTTCTTCAAGAGTTCATCCGGCATCGTGTGACGGTGATTCGCCGCCGAACGGAGTTCTTGCTCAATGAAGCGCGACGCAGAAAGCACACCATCGAAGGTTTGTTGATCGCCCAGATTGACATCGACAAAGTCATTCAGACCATTCGGAATTCTCCGAGCCGAGCAGAAGCGAAGATTCGCCTGCGTGAAATCGAAGTCCCGGCGGAGATGGTCGCACGAGCCCTGGGCCAAGACGGTTTCGAAATGCTGGTTCTGGAAATTGGCGAACGCGAAAACTACTCGCTGTCGGCCAACCAGACTGAGGCGATCGTCAGCATGCAGCTTGGTTCGCTGGCTAATCTCGAACGTGAAAACTTGCAGGGAGAACACAAGCAGCTTCTCGAAAACATTGCTGAGTATCTCCGTCTTCTTTCCGACGAGAACAACATCCGTGCTGTCATTCGAGAGGACATGGATACGCTGAAAGGCAAGTTCTCGAATACGCGACGGACCGAGATCAGCGATGAAGAATTGGGCGACGTCGACAAAGACGAGTTGATCACCGAAGAACCGATGGTGGTCACGATTTCGCAGCGAGGGTACGTCAAGCGGACTCCGCTTTCGATCTATAAAGCTCAAAACCGTGGTGGAAAAGGCGTGAAAGGGGCCAAATCGGACGAAGAGGACCCGATCGAACATCTCTTTGTCAGCAGCACTCACAGCTATCTGCTGTTCTTCACCAACTTGGGGAAAGTCTACTGGCAGAAAGTTTACGACCTTCCGCTGCAAGCTCGAACGGCAAAGGGACGCGCCCTCGTGAACCTTTTGCGTCTAGCAGATGGCGAACGTGTACAGGACTGTATTGATGTCCGTGAATTTGACGACGAGCGAAGTCTGTTGATGGCGACACGCAAAGGTTACATCAAAAAGACTCTCCTCTCAGCGTACAGTCGCCCCATGAAGGGCGGAATCATCGCGATTAAACTCGAGGAAGATGACAGCCTGATTGATGTCGTCAAAGTTTCTCCCGGTGAGAATGTTGTTTTGAGCACCTCGACCGGGATGGCGATTCGGTTCTCCGAAGAAGATGCCCGCGCGATGGGGCGAAATTCGCGAGGCGTTAAAGGTGTCTCGCTTTCGACTGGCGATGAAGTCGTTGGAATGGTTGTCGCCAGTTCGGATCTCTCGCTTCTGACTGTCTGCCGGAATGGATATGGAAAGCGTACTCCATTCGGTGCCGGAGCCGTGGAAGCTGAAGAGGATGACGATTCATCACCAAACAGCAACATGCGGTACCGTCTTCAGCGACGAGGTGGAAAAGGTCTTCGCGATATTAAAACGACCAATCGCAATGGTCCGGTCATCGGAACACTGGCTGTTGCGGATGGCGACGATGTGCTGCTGATGTCGATTCAAGGAAAGATTCAGCGAATCCGAGCTGCCGACATTAGCACTATCGGGCGAAATACTCAGGGAGTGACCATCATGAAAATGGATGGAGGAGACACTCTCGCATCAATCGCTCGAATTCCGGAAGAAGTCGTCGAAGTCGAAGAGGAAGCTGTCACGCTTCCGGGTTCCGAAGAAGGGGAAGGTCTCCCCGCAGACGGAGCCGTTCTCGATGGCGACGCGAGTCCTTCAGCGAGTGACGACGAACCGTCAGAGGGTGACTCTTCAGAAGATCCGAAAAGCAACTAGAGCGAGTTGCTATTTCCGGTGCACTCGCTCGCACGTTCTCACTCATTAAAAGCTGAGTTTGCTCGTGTGAATCAGTGTAAGCCAAATCTGAACATGTTCAGGAAACTTGCATTTCAGCGAGTCTCTGTTGCACACTTGCAAGCCCATGATTCCCCACAGAGTTGAGTTCTGGTGAGTGCAAAGTCACGATGTGAATGTTCTCAACCGGTTGAGTTTTCACCAAAACTTTTCCTGAATCGATATGTCGACTGCTGAGCGCTTCGGTCTTCAGTCAATCGGCTGTTTCGGGATCACTTCGAGAAAGCGAGGCGACGATGCAGCGGTGTTCCGTGGGGGCTTCTGAGAGACGAAGTGTTCAAGAGATCAACGTCACTTCGCCAAGTGCGATCTCGATGTTGGTCTGCACGATTGTTTTGGTGTTTCAATTTGGCTTTGCAAGTTGCCTTCCGGCTGAATCGACAGCCACCCCCAATGTCATTCTGATCATGGCAGATGACATGGGGTTTGAGTGTGTCGGAGCCAACGGCGGAGCGAGCTATCAGACGCCGACTCTCGATCAACTCGCTGCCAGCGGAATGCGTTTTGAGAACTGCTTCAGCCAGCCGATTTGTACTCCGTCGCGGGTACAAATTATGTCGGGGATTTATAACAGCCGAAATTATGTAGAGTTCGGATTGCTTGATCCAAGTATTTATACGTTCGGAAACCTTCTTCAGGACAGCGGCTATCGAACTTGTGTCGTTGGGAAGTGGCAGTTGGGAGGAGGATTCGAAGGGCCGAACCACTTTGGTTTCGACGAATACTGTCTCTGGCAAGTCACGCGTCGACCCAACCGCTATCCGAACCCGGGCCTCGAAATCAATCACGAAGAGAAAGACTTCAAAGAAGGGCAGTACGGCCCCGATATCGTCAGTGATTACGCATGTGATTTTATTCGTCGCCAAGTGGCTGAAGATCAGAAGTTCTTCGTTTATTACCCCATGATTCTTCCGCATTGGCCATTCGAGCCAACCCCGGATTCGGAGGAGTGGGATCCGAAGGCTCGCGTTGACGATGTTTCGGAAACCGGAGCTCCGAAGAAGTCTCAGAAGTTCTTCGGAGACATGGTGACCTATGCGGACAAAATGGTCGGCAAGATTGTGGCCACTCTCGACGAACTCGACGTGCGTGATGAAACGCTGATCCTGTTTACCGGAGACAATGGGACATATGAGTCCATCGTCTCTGAACTGCGGGGCAAGGATTGGCGGGGCGGCAAGAGTTACATGACCGATCACGGGACGCACGTTCCGTTGATCGTTAACTGGCCGGGGCGGGTTGAAGCTGGAACCGTGAATACGGATCTCATCGACTTCTCAGATTTCCTGCCGACTCTAGCGGACGCAACCTCGGCTGCGGTGCCTGAGAATCTAATGCTTGATGGTCAAAGCTTCTGGCCTCAGCTTCAAGGTGAAGTTGGCAATCCACGTTCCTGGGTCTATTGCTGGTACTTCAGAAATGGTGTCCCGGCCGACGGAGGGAAGAAGCATTCCGCCGGAGAGACAGCTCGAACTCATGAGTACAAGCTGTATCGCACGGGGAATTTTTATAGCACGATTGAGGATGACGAAGAACAGTCTCCATTGTCGATGAAGTCGTTGAGCGCAGAGCAGAAATCGATCCGCCAGAAGCTGGAGAAAGTGATCGAGTTCAACACTCGCGAAGGTTATTACGAGGCTGCCGACAAGCCGAAGGGGAAGAAGGCATCCGAAGAGTAATCCTTCTTGGATCATTGAAGTAGGTGACGGTCAGAACGTTTCCTAAGGATCTTCGGAATCAGAAGTTCTGAAAGTTTCCTCGTATGGTCGATCCTGACGCGCTACACTTGTAGGTGTTGGGATCAGTGAAGAGTCACTCGTTGTCGACATGGTGATCGGCGGCGGAGACTTGCGCTCCATCTTTTCAGGGCTTCTCGTCATATGCTTATGCGCTCAACTGCTTCGGAATTTCGAAGAATGGTACGCTCGCAAAGGTGTCATCACATCGCAGCGATCGTCGGGATTCTGTTCTTCACTTTCGGAGGACGACTCGATGCGAGTGACGCCGTCGAGAATCGTCCCAACATCATCGTCATTCTGTCAGATGATCACGGATACGCCGACCTCTCCTGTCAGAAAATGGTCACTGATGTCCGGACTCCGCATATCGATTCGCTCGCTCAGAACGGTGCACGGTTTACAGCAGCCTATGTGACAGCCCCGCAATGTAGTCCGTCACGGGCTGCGATTCTGACCGGGAAGTACCAGCAGCGTTTTGGTCTCGATGAAATCTCAATGTGTCCGCTTCCATTGGAAGAAATCACTCTTGCGGAACGACTGCAGGAACTTGGTTATCGAACAGGCATGGTTGGGAAGTGGCACCTCTCTCCCAATGCCGTTTCTCTTGATTGGGCTCGCGAGAACCTTCCGGGGATTCAGGTTGGAAGAAATGGTCGAGTCAATATTCCGGTTGAAAGAGCGTTGGAGTTCTATCCTGACAAACAGGGATTCGGACAATACTTCGCCGGAGAAATCCAGCAGTACTTCGTGAACTTCGAGTTCGATCAAGGGGCACTTTCGAATGAGGGAAGATGGAAGTACGTTCCCGGGCATCGCATCGACATTCAAACTCAGGCTGCAGTCCAGTTCATTAAGAATAACTATGAGGAGCCATTCTTTCTGTATGTGGGCTACTACGGTCCTCATGTTCCGCTGCAGGCGACTCCGGATCGCTTGGCAAGATTCCCTGATGCGCCTAATGAGCGGCGACGGTATGGCTTGTCGATGATTGCAGCCATTGATGATGGG
Source organism: Thalassoglobus sp. JC818 (assembly GCF_040717535.1). Classification (NCBI taxonomy): domain Bacteria; kingdom Pseudomonadati; phylum Planctomycetota; class Planctomycetia; order Planctomycetales; family Planctomycetaceae; genus Thalassoglobus; species Thalassoglobus sp. JC818. The sequence goes on along the minus strand of NZ_JBFEFI010000008.1, from coordinate 123,695 downwards.
GTTGGCGAGATTGTCCGCTCACTCTCGTCGTTCGGCTTACTTGAGAACTCAATGATTTTCTTTACGAGCGACAACGGTGCTCCATTGAAACTGACGAAGCCGGATGATCCGATCGGGCAGGGAGGGCCGGTCTGGGATGGATCTCTGAACGATCCCTGGTTGGGTGAGAAGGGGATGCTGGCCGAAGGAGGGATTCGAGTTCCGTTTGTTTTTCAGTGGCCCAAACGGGTTCCGAAAGGGACTGTCGTCGGTGAGCCAGTGTCGACTCTCGACATCGCAGCGACGTCGTTGTCGGCCGTCGGGGTGGAGGATGCTCAAGGGCTTGATGGGGTCGATTTGCTCGATTACGTCACCGGACCCAACGAGAATCTTCCTCAAAGACAACTCTTTTGGACATTCTGGAATCAATCAGCGGTTCGGTCTGGCGACTGGAAATATCTCAGGCTCGGTGACGCTCGCGAATTCTTGTTGAATCTGAATTCAGACCCAGAAGAGTCGTCAAATCTAATTGATAAACACCCTGAAATCGCACAGCAGTTGGAAGATCAATTGGTCGAATGGGCTGAGGGAATGGAGCCTGCAGGGGTTCCAGGTGGTCGCCCGAACAGCCAGGAGAAAGCCTGGTATGGTCACTACTTCGATCAGAAGTGAATCGCCAGAAGTGTTCAATTGTTCCTCGTTCCTCAGATCAACAAGATCATGAGTGCAGCGTGGAGGGTTTTGGCTTTCTCTGAAATGTTGCCTTCCTGAAGAAAATTCTGTTTTTGACATCGCTGGGGTTTGTTAGTCTCAATTGTGTCTTTTCTCGACGCGTTGGTCGTGATTCGTTTGAAAACATTGTGGAGTTTGAAATGAAGCACTTTAGTATTGCCGTCATCGGAATCCTCGGGCTGTTGATTGGGACTGTCTTTTTAGAGGCAGATGAGAAGAAAGAAGCTAAGCCAGTCTGTCCGGTTTCAGGGAAAGACATTGACAAAACACACTCACTGAAGCATTCGGAAGCAACAGTCTTCTTCTGTTGCCCCAACTGTCCGAAAGCGTTCGAAGCGAACACTGAAAAGTTTGCACCGAAAGCGAATCACCAGATTGTCGTTACCAAGCAGGCCAAGCAGGTGAAGTGTCCGATTTCTGGTCAGCCACTCAATCCTGAAATGATGACAGCGGTTTCAGATGTCAAAGTGGAATTCTGCTGCGACAAGTGTCTTGCCAAAGTGAAAGGTGCTGAAGGCGAGAAACAACTTCAACTCGTTTTCTCTGATGCTGCGTTTCAGAAAGGGTTTGAAGTCAAAAAGGAAGAGTAAGAGATTCGTCCGATCTTTAGGTGGTTGGACTGGATCGCTCCACTTGGAATCTCTCCTGGTGGCATGAGCGAAGCCGCGAATAGCAGTTCAAGAAACGCTCGAAAAAAAACAAAACACCTGTCGGAATCATTCGGCAGGTGTTTTTTCGTTGTGATTGAATTCGCTGCTTGCAGTCAACAATGAAAGCTCGAAATACAGATGCTCTCAAAACAGCGAATTGACCGATCTCGGCGGATTGCTTAACTTTCCATGAAATTTGCCATACTCGTGAAGGCGTACGGAGGCATTGATGCCGTCGGATTTTGACAATGACGATCCTGTTTCCCCAATCACAGCCCGGGGACGTGACTGGCCCTGCCTCAGGCAATTCTGCGTCTTCATGGAAAACCGGGTCGGCAAGCTGCATTCGTTGTTGAAGCAGATTGAGCATCATGATCTTCGAATCTTGGCTCTCAGCGTCGTGGATACGGTCGATTTCGCCGTCGCTCGAATCATGGTCGACGAAACCGACCGGGCCCGAGAAATCTTCGAACTCTCTGGTTTGAATTTTATCGAGAATGATATTCTCGGCGTTCAGCTTCCCGACGATGACAAACCATTCGTCTCAATTTTTCTGGCACTCGTCGCAGCTGAGATCAACATCAGCTACACCTATCCGCTTCTGTTTCGGCGCGGGGGAAAAGGCGCAATCGCGGTCTATGTTGATGACGTCGATCAGGCGGGAAGCATTCTCAAAGACCAGGGGCACCGACTGCTCGCTGAGAAAGATCTGTTGAGCGACGACGAATACTTTTAGAGCAAGTTGCGGCAGTTTGGCTGTCAGACCGATTGCGTGCTTTAAACTGACAGTGAGAAGAGTGTCCGATGAGTTATGCTGACTCAAAGGGAAACGCGATCACATCTTGAACGGATGTCAGTCCGAGGCACAGCATCGCGAGTCGGTCAAAACCGAGTGCGACTCCGGCACATTCTGGAAGACTACTTTCCATCGCTTTGATCAGGTGCGTTTCCGTTTCGAATTGGCGCAATCCTCTTTTTGCCCGCAGCTCGTTCTGATGCTTCATTCTCTGGCGAAGTTCTACCGGATCAGTCAGTTCCTGATACCCGTTGCAAAGCTCGATGCCGTTAACGTACAGCTCAAACCGTTCGGAGACTGGCGGTTGATCGTTGCGAACTTGGGCGAGAGCAGATTGACTGGCGGGGTAATCGTACAGAAAAACTGAGCCCAGTTTTTCGAGTTCGGGTTCGACGCGTGTTGCCAGCAGATAGTTGAGCACGTCATCTCGCAGGGGGGCATTTTTACTCGAAGATGTCATTCCCGAATCGATCGCTTGCTGGATGAGATCATCGTCTGTCGCTGTGAGCGCGGAGATGTTGGCGAATTCGACGAATGCGGATTCGTAGGAGATTCTGTGAAACTGCTTCGGTTTCTGGTCTGGTGCGATCCAGGCGTTCTGTATTGAGAAGTCGAGGGCAGATCGCAGAAGGTCTTCTACGAAGTCCATTTGGGCATGATAGTTATCGCCGACACGATACCACTCAACGAGTGTGAACTCGCAGTTGTGATTCACTCCTGATTCGTGACCACGAAAAGCTTTGCAAATCTGATAGATTGACTCGGCTCCGCTGGCGACGAGTCGCTTCATTGCAAATTCGGGAGATGTCTGGAGGTAACGCACCTGGTCCGCAGCGTGGCACTCCATCGGCTCGATCCATTGATCGATGCAAGTTTCCTGAGACAAGAGTGGAGTCTCGACCTCCCAATATCCCTGTCGGTGGAATTCTTTCCGAACGTGGTTCAGGAGGGCGGCGCGTTTCCTCAAATTCTGAATGACATTTTGCGGTCGAAGTGAGCCGTCTTTCACGATTGACGTGTTCACGTTGTCGACTCGACCGGGTCCTGAATTGCGTTGCGTAGATCTCTGAGTCGAATCGGCTGAGTCAAGACTTTGCCGCGATTGTCGATCTCAGCTAGCCCATTCTGCAGCGACGACTGACTTCCCGACAGAACGAGCACAGCGACGAGATCCTGCCCGGCGGTCGACTTGATGCACTGTTTGAAGTCGTCCACGACTCGATCGCCGACAACGTCTCCGAAGAAAATAATCCCCTGCGGCGGGTCTTTTTGAATCCGGTTCAAAGCACGGTCGACATCTCCCATGAGCAGCAGTCGGAATCCGTGTTTCGAGAAGTATTCCCTCAGAACGTCTTGTCTCTTCGGGCGATTTTCCACGCACAGAATCGTCTTCGTTGAAGAGGAGGCTTCTTGAACGGGAGCTTTGACTGCCTGGGTCGGAGTATGTCCGAGTTGCTCAAGAAGGCGCTCGAGATCTTCGGCGAGTTCGGTCGGGGATTGATAACGCTGACCGGGATTGATTTGAATGAGTCGATCGACGACGGAAACGATGTCCCATTCGAGTGACGGCATCATCCCAGCGAGTGGACGGATATCGCGATACCGGTTGAAGCGGCGGCGTTCTTCGAGGTCTCGAGTTCTGGGGTAAGGGGGCTCTCCGGAAAGAAGTTCGTAGAGAATGGTTCCGAGGAAGAAGAGGTCACTGCGCGGATCATTGGCAGGTGCGTTCGTCCCGCGTTCGAGAGTGGAGTACTCGATCGCTTGTGCCAGGTCGGGGCTGCCGGGGCGATTGAAAAATGAGTCGTCAGCTGCCAGTCCGAAGTCGATGAGTTTTGCGACTCCCTGAATGCTCAACAACACGTTTGTTGTTTTCATGTCCCGGTGAGTGATTCCCTGCGTCAGGGCGTATTCCAGACCGCGAGCAATATCGAGGGCATATCGCAAAGCTTCGACGGGCTTGAGCTGTTTGCGAATCTTCATGAAGTCGCGAAGATTTCCACCTTCGACGAATTCCATGGTGATGAAATGGAATTTTCCTTCACTGCCGACATCGTAGATTGGAACGATGTTGGGGTGTTTGAGCCGCTTGCCGACTTGTCCTTCGTGTCGAAAGAGTTGAATGCTCGCGGGATCGTTGGCCCATCGATCGCGAAGAACTTTCATTCCGAGCATTTGACCATCGCTGATACGGCTGGCGCGGAAGACTCTTGCGAAGCTGCCTGATGCGTTTCGATACAGCAATTTGCAGCCACCGAGCACCAGGCCTTCTGTTTCTCCTTTGCGAACACGACCAGACTGATAGGTGGTCAGAAGTTGCTTGCGTTCGAGTAGTTGGAGATAGCCATCAACATCGAGTCCGCCATGGACTTCGGAACGCAATTGTGAAAGGTCGCTGACTGTGATCAGCTGAAGTTGGATCAGTAAATCCTCAAGCTCTGGGATCGTTCGCGGCACCATGCTCTTGCTTTATTTTATTTGCCTGATCGGGCGAGACCGGCCTGTTGCTTTTCAGTTTCAGCGTGCTCGTCGTGATCAAAAACAATGGCCAGGAGGCAACAATCTCACAGTGACAAGCTCATACAATTATCGACTTGAGAGACTCAAGTATTGAAGTTCGTTGAAGTCAACTCCCGTGCTGCAAATTCAGTGCCTGCAACGTGCGGACATTCTGATGTGTCAGGAGTGCTCCAATCTCAGATCCTACCATTGTGAACTAACGCGTCAAATCATTCTCATGTGTTGACTTGTACCATTGCCGGAAAGTATCAACGTCACTGCATGACTTGTCATTTGAGAGTGTGGAAAACAATCGCACGAGTGATTCTTTTTTGTACTTTCGACATGATTTGCTGATCACATTCCTGTGTCAGTTTTTGAAGTGTTGACCTGATGCTGACTGCTGTCCTGGATGGTTTTTCCTCGCTGTCGTGACATCACCAGCTTGGGGATTTACACTGTTCAGACAAAGTGACACCACGCGATCAGAATTCGCGACCCACAATTGACGACCCACCCAACTTCCTCAAAGGCCCGCCAACTATGTCACGACTTTCTGTTTTGACTTTTCTCTTCCTGTCGACGGTTGCTTCCATCGGATTGACCTTCTGGGATGCAAACGATCCTGGCAATGGGATGACAGCTTCCGCAGAAAAGTTCATTAAGCTTTTGGATGCTGATCAGAAGAAGACCGCGGTTTTCGAATACGGAAGTCCAGAACGCTTGGGGTGGCACTTCATTCCGAAAGATGAACGCAAAGGTCTGCAAGTCAAGCACATGACAGAAGCGCAACAGAAAGCAGCATTTGCGCTTCTAAAAAATGCTCTCAGCGAAACGGGATATCAGAAAACACGACAGATTATGGAACTCGAAAAAGTGCTCAATGAGTTCGAAGAAGGAAAAGGACGTTGGGCGCGAGATTTCGAACGTTATTACTTCACCTTCTTCGGAAACCCCGGATCTGATGAGCGTTGGGGACTTTCCGTCGAGGGGCACCACTTGTCGTTGAACTTTGTGGTCAACGATCAGCAATTGATCGGAACGACTCCGCAGTTTTTTGCATCGAACCCTGCCATAGTCAAGAACGAAAACAGTGTCGGCGTAAAGGTTGGAACTCGCGTGCTGGATATCGAAGAGACGGCAGCTTTTGAGTTGGTTCAGTCTTTGTCACCGGAACAAAAGGGGCAGGCGATCATTGCTGAGGAAGCGCTGACTGAAATCCGGGCAGCAGGAGAGCCACAACCGCCTGTCACCGAGCCGGTTGGTATTCGCTACGAAGATTTAACGAGTGAGCAACGGGGGATGCTGTTGAAACTCGTCAATGAGTACATCAATGCCATGCCTGGACCAGTTGCCAAACAGCGCGATGATCAGCTTCATTTCGACGGATTGAACAAAATTCACTTCGCCTGGGCCGGAGCGACTGAACCGGGAATCGGACACTACTACCGCGTTCAATCACCATCATTCTTGATCGAATTCGTGAACACACAGCCGGATGCAGCAGGCAATCCGGCCAACCATATTCACTGTGTCTGGCGTGATCTTCGCGGGGACTTTGCAGTTGCGATTGAGGACTGAACTTGCAATTTCAGTTTTGTGAGTGCATGACCGAATCGGTATTGTGAGTCCCAGATGGGGCGGGTAGAATTTAACTGGACATTTGTGCGGTAGGAGTTCCGCTCCACCGAGAGGAGTGCTCGATGGCTGGTGAACAGATCGTTCTCATCGAAGATGACCGCGAGATTCAATCGACTTTGAAATCTGTTTTAGAGGGGATTGGATATCGGGTCTTTACGGCGACGAACGGTGTGGATGGTCAGAAAATCATTCAGGAACAAGAGCCTGACGTCGTGATTACGGACATGATGATGCCGCGGATGGGGGGATTTCCTGTTTTGGAATACCTCTCAACGCTCGATTCCCCTCCGGCGGTCATTATGATTACGGCCAACGAAGGTGGACGGCACAAAGCCTATGCAGAAATGTTGGGGGCTGTCGATTATCTTCGTAAGCCATTTGCGATGGATGTCATGATCGAATCCGTCCGCAATGCACTCGAAGGACGGAATTCCGGTCAACCCAAGAAGGGATCATCAAGTCCACTTGGGAATCGGGTGTCCCGCAAAAAGTCGAAAGATGAGTAAATCGAGAGCGGTTCACGACTCGGTTTTCTCTGTTCCTACTACCAAAGATTGCTCAGACGATTGATTTGCGAGCGGAGTCAACACAGACTCAGCGGAATCGCTCGCAATTCAACACGACACTGACTGAAGACAGCAGAAAATTCTATGAGTTCCATCGAAACGACCACTCAAATCCAATGGCATGAAGTTGCGCAACAGGTTTTGAGTGGAAATGCATTCACACGCGAGCAGGGTCTGGAACTCCTTCAGTCGAGTGACTCCGAACTTCTGGATCTTCTGGCAGCCACTTTCCTCGTCCGTCGCACATACTTCGGGCGGACTGTTCAGCTGTACTATTTGAAGAATGCCAAGAGCGGATTGTGTCCCGAAGATTGCGGGTATTGCTCGCAGTCGATCGTGTCGGATGCACCGATTGAAAAGTACACGATTGCGAATGAACGAGTGCTCATGGAAGGGGCTGCCAAGGCAGCTTCGAGTCAGGCACGAACATACTGCATCGTTGCTAGCGGCCGAGGACCAACCGATCGAGAAGTTGATCACGTTTGTCGCGTTGTCGCGAAGATCAAAGCCGATCACGGATTACATATTTGTGCCTGTCTTGGGCTTCTGAAACCTGATCAGGCTCAGCGACTCGCAGATGCAGGTGTCGACCGTATCAATCACAATCTGAACACATCACGTCGCTACTACGAAGAAATCTGCACCACTCACACGTATCAGGATCGAATTGATACGCTGGAAGTCGCGCAGAAAGCCGGCATGGAGTTGTGTAGCGGTTTGATTGTCGGGATGGGGGAAACTCACGATGACATCCTCGACACGGTCTTCGAACTGCAGGCGTTGAACGTCAAATCAATCCCGGTGAACTTCCTGCACTCGATCGATGGAACGCCTCTGGAGAAGCGTGAAGATCTTGACCCCCGGCAGTGCCTCCGTATTCTTTGCTTGTTGAGACTTGTCCATCCTGCGACCGAAATTCGCATCGCTGGCGGACGAGAAGTGAATTTGAGATCGATGCAAGCCATGGGGCTGTATGCTGCCAATTCGATTTTTGTGAGTGATTATCTCACTACGAAGGGGCAGTCAGCAGAAGACGATTTTTCGATGATCGAAGACCTCGGCTTTGAAGTCATCATTGGTGGACATGAAATGGCGTCTTAACTTCCGGCGCTGGTTTCTCGTCGAACATCAAGACCTGAAAATCGATCGGTGATGCACTCTCGAACGAGGGAAGTCTCGCGAAGGTGCGAGTCAGCGAAACGCGGAGTCATCGAGATTCGTCAGAATCTCTTTCCCGTGCTGCATCGCTCCGACAATGGAATCGGTGACGGAGAACTGATGCCGTGATTGTCACGGGAGACGGACTTCGTAAGAACAGTTGGCAAATGTGCTCTGTTCGAAATGTGACGATCACCGATTCCGCGATTTGATCCGGAATTCGATTTCAGGGAGTCACCGATGCAGCAGCGAAGACTTTGGGAGGAAGACGCTCTCTCTCAATTTCATCCGGTGATTCAGGATTGGTTCCGCTCTCGTTTCGCAGGTCCTACAGATCCGCAGCTGGCAGGCTGGCCGCATATCGCCAGAGGTGATCACACTTTGATCGCCGCTCCGACGGGAAGTGGAAAAACGCTGACCGCATTTCTCGCGATTATTGATCGTCTCTTTCGGATGTCGCTGTCTGGAGAGATGGACCCCGAGCTGCACGTCATCTATCTCTCTCCACTTCGCGCCCTGTCGAATGACATGGAGAAAAACCTGACGGGGCCGCTGGAGGAAATTTACGAACTCGCACGAAGTCAGGGGCTGGACGTTTCTCCGATTTCTGTCGGGCTGCGAACGGGAGATACTCCTTCCCATCGTCGGGCAGCGATGGTCAAAAAGCCGCCCCATATTCTCGTCACGACTCCGGAATCTCTCTTCTTGCTGCTGACGGCAGAACGAAGCCGCGAGATGCTTCGTTCTGTGCGGACGGTCATCATCGACGAAATTCATGCACTCGTGCGAGACAAACGCGGATCGCATCTCGCACTTTCTCTCGAACGACTGGAAGCTCTCGCGACGTTTCCGCTGCAACGAATCGGACTTTCTGCCACGCAAAAGCCGATTTCCAGAATGGCTGAATTTCTGATCGGGCAGCGAACTGACAATTTCGAGGAAGAAGTATCAGTAGCACCTGAGCTGAAGGAATTGAACTGTCAAATCGTCGATGTTGGGCATCAACGCGATCTCGATCTGGGAATTGAGACTCCGCCGAGTGAGTTGTCAGCAGTCTGTTCGCATGAGCAGTGGGCAGAGGTCAATGGTCGGCTTGTTGAGTTGATTCAAAGTCACCGCAGCACATTGATTTTCGTCAACACTCGTCGGCTTGCCGAACGCGTGACTCATCAGTTGACTGAACTTCTCGGTGAAGATGCCGTTGCGAGTCATCACGGCTCACTCTCGAAAGAAATCCGTCTCAGCACTGAACAGCGACTGAAGTCTGGAGAATTAAAGGCAGTCGTCGCGACGGCTTCGCTCGAGCTCGGAATTGATGTTGGGTTTATCGATCTTGTAATTCAGTTGGGCTCGCCGCGTTCGATTGCTGCCTTTCTGCAGAGAATTGGTCGGTCGGGGCATGCTTTGGGACTCGTCCCCAAGGGGCGACTGTTCGCGCTGACTCGCGATGAGCTTGTCGAATGTATGGCACTGTTTCGAGCGATTCGCGCGGGCCGACTCGATGTGACTCCGATTCCGGAAGCTCCGCTGGACATTCTGGCTCAACAGATCGTTGGCGAAGTTGCCAATCAGGAATGGGATATCGATGACCTGTTCAACTGCTTTCGACGTGCATGGCCGTATCAAAAGCTGACACGCGAGAAGTATCAGGAGGTTTTACAGATCCTCAGCACCGGAGTCACCGATCAGGCTGGTCGAGCGCGTGCGCTAATTCACTTTGACCATGTGAACCGACGAATCAAAGGGCGGAAGGCAGCCCGGTTGATCGCGATGAACAATTCCGGGGCCATCGGAGAGACGGATTTGCTCCGTGTTGTCCTTGAAGATGAAAACACTGTCGTCGGGACAGTCGATGAAGAGTTCGGAATTGAAAGCTCAGCGGGGGATATCTTTCTTCTCGGAAACTCCTCGTGGCGGATTCAGCGACTGCGCGGAAATGATTTGATCGTCAGCGATGCACATGGAGCTCCGCCGACGATTCCATTCTGGAGAGGTGAAGCTCCGGGACGGACGATCGAACTTTCGGAAGAGATTTCCAATCTCCGCGAAGAAATCGAACAGAAACTGATCACCGTCGATAAGTCGGTGACTGATGGGCTTTCGAAGATCAGCGAACAGGATCGACCGGACAGGTATCGAACAATTGTAAACTGGCTCATCTCTGAGACTCATTGCGACGAATCAGCTGCGTGGCAAACGGTGATGTATATCGCTGCGCAGCGAGCAGCTGTGGGAGTGATTCCAACGACGCGTCGGGTCGTCTTTGAAAGGTTCTTCGACGAGTCGGGCGGCATGCAGCTGGTGGTTCATGCTCCCTTTGGCGGTCGAATCAATCGGGCGTGGGGACTTTCGTTTCGAAAGCGGTTTTGTCGGTCGTTTGATTTCGAGTTGCAAGCTTCAGCGGATGATGATGGCTTTATCCTCTCGCTCGGACCTCAGCACAGCTTTCCGATTGAGTCGCTGTTCCCAATGATGCGACCGGACAACGCGCAGAACCTTCTGGAGCAGGCACTTCTGGTCGACCCGACGTTTCACCTCCGCTGGCGATGGAATGTCACTCGCTCTTTGTTTGTCGACCGCATGCGGAATGGAAAGAAGGTTCCTCCAGCACTGCAGAGATTTCGAAGCGAAGATCTGCTGACTGCTGTCTTTCCCAAGCTGACCGGATGTCAGGAGAACATCACCGGAGATCATGAAATCCCGAGTCATCCATTGGTCCAACAGACGATGGAAGACTGTCTGCGTGAGGCCCTCGACATCGATGGACTTGTCGAAGTTCTCGGACGCGTTGATCGAGATGAGATCACCTACGTTGGTCGAGACACGCGGGAGCCATCTCCTTTTGCTTACGAGTTACTGAATGCAAATCCTTACGCGTTTCTAGACGGCGGAGAGGTTCAGGAACGGCGGGCTCGTGCAGTCGCGACTCGACGTTCGCTCAGCATCGAAAGTGTGCGCGATCTTGGGAAGCTGGACCCGGAAGCAATTCGAGCAGTGGTCGCGGAAGTTCAGCCATTGATTCGGAATGAGGATGAACTCCACGATGCTCTCGTGACACGATTTCTGGTTCCGGTCGATGATCGCGATGAAAGCTGGGTGAGACAGCTTTGCTTTCGAACAGACGAACACACGGAGTTAATCCAAGATCTGGTCGATCAATCACGCATCGTCCGAATCGAGTCAGAAGACGGACTCCAAGCGTGGGTGCCTGTCGAGTGCTGGCCAGCGATTCAAAAACTCTGGCCGAACCTCGAATCCGAAAACTCAGTGGCTGTTCCGCCGACGGTCCGTCAGCAATGGAATGAGAGTGAAGCTCTCGTTGCTGTCCTCCGTGGGCTGGTTGAAACGAGCGGACCTGTCACAGCGGTTCAAATCGCTGACGTTCTCCATCTTCCGGTTTCACGTGTGATGGGAGGATTGATCGCATTGGAAGGGGAAGGAATTGTTCTTCGAGGACGGTTCCTCAACTATGACCCAGACCTCGACAGTGATTCTGTCGACATCGAATGGTGTCACCGACGTTTGCTGGCGCGAATTCATCGACGGACGATTTCCGGGTTGAGAAAAGAGATCGAAGCGGTCTCTCCGGCGGTCTATCAAAAGTTCCTCGAGAGACATCACGGCGCGACGAAGGGGCATCAGCGAACCGGCAGCGACGGAGTCTTCGAAGCCATCGCACAACTGCAGGGAATTGATCTTCCGGCTGCTTCTTGGGAGGAATCAGTTCTGCCGCAACGTATCGCGGAATACCAACCAGCGTGGCTGGATGAGCTGTGTCTTTCTGGTGAAATCGGATGGGGACGGCTGGGAGCGGTCGCCAAAAAGAAAACGTCCGGACGACCTATGGCTTCTGTGACAAAAGCGGTTCCTGTCTCGATTTTTCTGCGTGAGGATGTCGATTGGCTGAGTGATAGCAAGGGAGAACGCGATATCGAATCGCTTTCAGATTCGGCAAAGGAGATCGTCGGACTGTTGCAAACTCGTGGAGCTTTATTTGCTCGTGATCTGTTGGAATTGACCAACCATCTTCCGACTCAACTCGATGACTATCTTGGAGAACTGGTCGCGCACGGATGGATTACTGCCGACGGATTTTCCGGGCTTCGCAAGTTGACTCAAACACGCGCGGAAGTGAAGTCGTCACGACGAAGGCCTTCGCGACAAAGACAACGGCAAGCAACGACGCAAGTGGGCCGCTGGACACTTTGCGAGACGACCGATTTGCAGAACAACGAAGAGAGAAGTGAAGACACTGCAATCTCACGAGATGAACTGGTCGAGCAATGGGCCTGGCAGTTGATTCGACGATGGGGAGTCGTGTTTCGCGAACTGGTTCTTCGAGAAAGTCTCGCGCCTCAATGGTGGGAACTCTTGCGTGTCTTTCGTCGACTCGAAGCTCGCGGAGAAATTCGCGGGGGACGTTTTGTGTCTGGCGTAGGAGGAGAGCAATTCGCCCTGGGAGAAGCCATTCGTGAGCTGAGGACTCTTCGAAGCGATGAAGGCGAACCGCAACTGACGGTATTTTCCGCTGCAGATCCTCTCAATCTCACCGGTGTGGTCGGTCCCGGCAGAAGGATTCCCGCTCTCGCTGGAAATCGAATTGCGACCCTCAACGGATCGATCGTCGCGACAAAGAAGAGTGATGAAGTTTGGATGGCGGAAGAGTTGCCTGATTCGGTCCGGCAGCAGATCGCGATGGAGTTTGGACTCATCAGGAAGTCGAAGTCGACTGATCGTCAGCGAGTCTTTGATCGGCAAGAAGGATCGAGGAAACGGAAGACCCGAAAGCGGAAGAGGCCCGATTCCGGTGTACCGAAGCCTTTTCCTTTCTAGAGCAAGTTGCTCTTTCCTATGCACTCGCTTGCGCTATTTCACAAGACAAAAGCATGTGCTTGCTCGTGCGCACCAAATCAAGAAATGCTCTAAACTGATGAATGGACTTCCGGAATTCGCCGAAAGCCATTCCCTGTGCGAAGAAAGTGGAAGTGGCTCTTGCGAGTAATGATCGACCACAATGTACAATGCATCAACAACGTTTTGAGACAGCTCAGAATGCAATTTGGTAGATGGCGTAAACAAGTTGCTCTTTCGAGTGCAAACCAAATTTGAGAATACTCCAGAGAAGTTTTGATCCGGAAACGAATGCAACAGGCAGTCGCTGCAATCACCGTGTTTGAGAGACGCTCAACGCTTTCAATCGTTCAGAGAGTGCTGCTGAGTGTTGCTCTCGCTGTTGGAGTGCTTTCGAACTTCCGTTCATGCCCAGCGGACGACCAGCAAGCTGTCGAGCCCGTGAACTTTGACAGAGACATTCGTCCGATTCTGTCAGAGAATTGTTTTCATTGTCACGGCCCTGATGCTGGTGACCGCTCGGCAGATCTGCGATTAGATGAGCATGAAGAAGCTTTGAACGTCATCTCTCAGGGGGATCACGCGGCCAGCGAGTTGTTCGCTCGCGTCAGCAGTGATGACGAATTTCTGAAGATGCCGCCCGTGGATTCCAATCGTTCACTGACAGACGAGCAAATTAAACTGCTCGGTCGATGGATCGATGAAGGAGCGAAGTGGAGTCCTCACTGGTCGTTAACCCCTATTGAAGCGCCACCGGTTCCAGCGTTGGGGAACTCTTCTCAGACAGAGTTCGAGAACCCCATCGACGCATTCATTCAGAGGCGACTTGCACAAGAAGGTCTGTCATCATCACCGCCAGCTGACAAGCGGACGCTCATTCGTCGCTTGAGCCTCGACCTGACCGGTCTTCCGCCGACTCCTGAGCAGGTTCAGGCATTTCTCGATGCTGATAACGACGAAGCATACGAGAGACTCGTCGACCAGTTGCTTTCCTCACCACACTACGGAGAACGGATGGCCTGGAACTGGCTCGATGCTGCTCGCTATGCAGACAGCAACGGGTATCAGGGAGATCGAGAACGCACGATGTGGCCGTGGCGAGACTGGGTCGTTCAGGCGTTCAATGACAATCTCCCTTACGACCAGTTTACGATCTGGCAACTTGCAGGTGATTTGCTTCCCGATGCGACATTCGAACAGAAGCTTGCGACCGGGTTCTGTCGGAATCACATGATCAATGGTGAAGGGGGACGCATCGCCGAGGAGAACCGGGTCGACTACGTCATGGATATGACGGAGACAACCGGAACGTTGTGGCTGGGTCTCACCATGAATTGTTGTCGATGTCACGATCACAAATTCGACCCGCTTCTTCAGAAAGACTATTACAGCCTCTATTCGTTCTTCAATCAGACACCTGTCACCGGGGCGGGAGGCGATCCGCAGACAGCACCGGTTCTTGCGGTTCCGTCAACCGATCAGAGTCAACAGTTGGCGAAACTGAGAAGCGATTTGAAAGCGGCTCGGAAACAGCTTGAACAGGAAACTGAGGAACTGAATGCGAAAAATCCTGAAGAAGGTTCATCAGAGGTTGAAGACTCTGACAGTGAATCTTCAAAGCTGGTGAAGTCGCTGGAGGAGAAAATTGAGGCTCTTGAGAAACGAATTCCCAAAGTCATGGTCATGCAGGATCAGACAGTGCGGCGGGACTCGTTTATTCTCGAACGCGGATTGTACACCGCACATGGAGAGCAAGTTTCTGCGGACGTTCCGGAAAGCTTGCCGCCGATCATTGAACAAATATCAGCTGCTGATGGAACTGGCGAGACGCAGGAAGCTGATCGACTGGCGCTCGCGAGATGGCTTGTTTCTGATCGCAATCCATTAATGGCACGAGTGGTGGTCAATCGTTTTTGGCAGCAGGTCTTCGGAATCGGGCTGGTGAAGACTCCGGAAGATTTTGGAGTGCAGGGAGAGCGTCCCAGTCATCCTGAGTTGCTCGATTGGCTAGCTGCCGACTTTCGTGATTCCGGTTGGGACGTGAAGAGACTCATGAAGCTCATGGTGATGAGTTCTGCTTATCGACAGTCTTCGCGTACAACACCGGAGATGCTCGAAGTAGATCCTCAGAATCGTCTTCTCGCGAGAGGACCACGTTATCGACTTCCGTTCTGGATGGTTCGCGATCAAGTTTTGGCTGCGAGTGGATTGCTGGTCCGAAAGCAGGGAGGGCCACCGGTGAATGTCTATCAACCAGAAGGAGTCTGGGAGGAAGCGACATTCGGGAAGAAAGAGTACAAGCAAGACCATGGGGAAGACTTGTATCGCAGAAGTCTCTACGTGTTCTGGAGACGAATTGTCGGGCCAACATTTTTCTTCGACAACGCTTCGCGACAAACGTGCACGGTAAAGGTCTTTCGAACGAATACACCGTTGCAAACATTGTTGACGCTCAATGATGTCACGTATGTCGAAGCAGCTCGTGTTTTGGCTGAGAAAATTCTGACAGACAGGTCTGCTGGAGACACTGAGCGACTTCATCAGATCTACGAACGTGTTTTGATGAGAGCTCCGAACGAACTGGAAGTTGACGTTCTTCTGCGTGGACTGAATCGGTCTCGTGACGAATATCAGGCGGCGCCGGAACTGGCTGCGTCCCTTGTCTCGATCGGTGAGGCTCCAGTCAACTCGGATTTGCCGGCTGTGGAACATGCGAGTTGGACCGCACTTTGCCTTGCGATTTTCAACCTCGACGAAACTCTATCCAAGGAATAACGCAATGGACCCGCGGCTAGAAAACCAGTTGCACATGACGCGAAGAGAGTTCTTCGGCCGTTCCGCAACCGGTCTCGGGACGGCTGCTTTGGGGGCGTTGCTGAATCAGGAATGTCTGGGCTCTGCAGAATCTCTCGGAGGATTGCCGTCGCTTCCACACTTCGCTCCCAAGGCGAAACGCGTCATCTATCTCTTTCAAAACGGGGCTCCGACGCATGTCGATCTGTTCGACCATAAGCCTCTCTTAAGTCAACTGCATGGAGAACCGATCCCGGCCGGCTACGTCGACGGCAAACGCTTCAGCACGATGACCGGAGATGCTTCCGGGAAACTGATGCTCGCTCCTGTGGAACCGTTTCGCCAGTACGGGGAGTCAGGAGCCTGGGTCAGCGATTTGATGCCACATACCGCTCAGATTGCGGATAAGCTTTGCTTCATCAAGAGCATGCGTACAGAAGCTGTCAATCATGCTCCAGCGATTCAATTCTTGCTGAGCGGAGGAGAAATTCCTGGGCGACCCACCCTCGGTGCGTGGCTCACGTACGGTCTGGGATCGGAGTCAGCGAACCTGCCCGCTTTTGTGGTGATGACGTCGATCACCAAGAACACGACCTGTGGGCAGATCTTCTACGACTTCTACTGGGGAAGTGGATTTCTTCCTTCGAAGTATCAGGGAGTCAAATTCCGTGGCAGCAACGAACCGGTTCTTTATCTCTCCAACCCCCAAGGAATTTCGCGAGAGATGCGTCGAGGATGGCTCGATGACATCGCGGAAATCAATCATCAGAAGTTGAGGGACTTTGGTGATCCGGAAATCGCAACTCGTATCTCGCAGTACGAACTGGCTTTCAAGATGCAGGCGAGTGTTCCGGAGTTGACGGACCTGTCGAGAGAAACAAAAGAGACTCTTGAGATGTATGGTCCCGGAGTTGAAGAACCGGGAACATTCGCCCACAACTGCTTGCTGGCCCGAAAACTGATCGAAGGTGGGACGCGATTCGTACAACTGATGCACGCTGGCTGGGACCAGCATAACTCGTTGACGACCGAGCTCTACAATCAATGCCGCGATACCGATCAGGCAAGTGCTGCACTCGTTCAGGATCTCGACCGGAGGGGACTATTGGACGAGACCCTTGTGATTTGGGGCGGGGAGTTTGGGCGAACACCATTCCTGCAGGGGGATATCAACAATCGTGTGCGATGGGGAAGAGATCATCATCCCTATGCGTTCACGGTTTGGATGGCTGGCGGGGGAGTTCAACCGGGGAAGTCTTACGGATCGTCAGATGATCTGGGAGTGAATGTCGCGACCGATCCCGTTCACGTTCATGATCTACAGGCCACCATTTTGCACTTGCTGGGGATTGATCACGAGAAGCTGACATATCGATTTCAGGGACGCCAGTTCCGGTTAACAGACGTTCACGGACATGTTGTCAGCGACATTCTGGCGTAGTCTTCTCTCGGGTGAAGCTTCTTCAATTCCGCCTGAAACTTAACGTCGTTTTTGCTTTTCAGCCTGAATAACCTCCTCAATCTGAACGAGCCACTCAAATTGACGCGTTCTGGTGACTCGATCACGGCACGTGAATCTTTGTGAGCTAGAGTTTTTCGACTGTTTTGACCCATGTTGAAGCGTGAAGCGACGCGCGTCGTTTCCGGGACCGTCAGAAAACACAACGCACTCCGGGATTTCCCATGGACCCTCTCGACGTCTATCGAATTCGCAAGCTGAAAGTTTATCGGTTTGCAGCCTATGTCCTCGTGGGATTCGGTATCCTGAGCGGTGTCGTTGGTCCACTCGGTGTGGCGATGGTCAAAGAGAAGACTGACGACGGTGGCAACTGGCCATCGGTGAATGGGAAAGTCGTCAAATCTGAAGTCGAAACTCGCGAGGAAGAATCGACTGTCATGATCGGGAAACGCATCACGAAAGTGACGACGACCGATTACGTTGCCCGTGTGCTTGCAGAGTTCGAAGTTGACGGAAAAGCATACACGACAGATCGAATTCATCTCATTGGGAAACAAGCATTCAGCAAGCGAATCCCAGCTGCGGCGCTGCTGAACAATTTCCCGATCGGGAAGGAAGTTCCGGTCTATTACAACCCTGAGAATCCCGAGGAGGCGATGCTTTCCAAAGGCTCCAACATCGATACGAATCCGATGACGGTCGTAATCGGCGGGATTTGTTTCGCGTTCGTTGGAATCGTGATCGTGACAATTCTGTCAAGCGTAATTGGCATGATTGAATCGAAGTACGACGATGAGGCGATGGAGATTGTTCCGAGTACGCCAGAGAATTCCGATCGGCACTTCTCAGAACTTCAGTCGGCGAAGTACTTCAAGAACCAGGGTTAGAGTTCTTCGATGACTCGATCTGCCAGCGACAAGCAGTTCGCGAGTGCGGCCGATCGCAGATGGTGTGAGTCTTGCCTTAAAGTCGGTCGACGGCCAAAGCGGCGCGATAAGCTGCCTGAGCTTCAAAGTATGTCAGTAGGGCTGCAACTTCTTTGTCTGCTGCTTCCTGAGCATATTGTTCTCGCAATGAGACTTTCAACATGTCTGAGAGTCCGAGTTCCTCGTTTCGAGCTTCACGTCGGGCAAGATCGACAGCCAGCCGCACTGCTTCACGAGCTTGAATGACCTGGACTCGGGACTGTTCGAGAGCGACGTAGGCACTTCTGACTTCGGCAGCAATCTGGTCGGTGGCGTACCGACGCTTGGCGAGTACCTGAGACACTTTGCCTTCGATCGACTGCATCTTTCCAATCGCTTTACGTCGCTGAATTGGAACAGAGACGTACACACCAGCGTCGAATTCGAATCGTGATTTATCACGCTTCGAAGATGCAGGGGCTCCGACATCATCGGAAGCGACGAAAACTGCATCGACCTCTGGTCGCATCAGGTTCGCAGCCTGAGCATGTTCCACATCCAGCTGCCGCCGCACGAAGTCGAAGATTCTCAGCTCCGGGCGGTTTTGAAGCGCGATGTAGATATCGCTGTCGAGGTCCTGAGCGTCAATTGCTTTGACTTCCGGAAAGACTGGAAGTTCCTTCAGATCAGGAATAATCGGCTGGCCGTTGAAGTCGCGGTAGTAAAGCGAAAGCTTGATCGCCTTTTCCTGAACCTTCTGCAAGGCACTAGCCTGTTTGGCTCGTCGATCAGCCATCAAACGCAGGTTGTCCGTATATTCAGGAGGGTCGAGGAACCCTTCTTCCACCTGCCGGCGGATCCGATCGTTCCGATCGTCAGCAATTCTGAGGACCTCTTCGACGATTCGTAATTGACGTCCAGCAGCGACCCATTCCCAGTACGCGAAGGAAGCTTGTTCCACGAATGCGATGAGCTGAGCCTGAATTTCTGGCTCAACAATTTCCCGCTGAATGGAAGATGTCCAGACGTCAGTTCGTCGGGCATCAATCGTACGATCCTGAGCAAGAGGAACTGCGATGCCAGCCTTAAATTCTCCGCCATCGTCGGTTTGGCGTTCTTTATACCACGGCTGGAAATCGCCTCGTCCGATTCGGTATCCAGCGAATACATCCGATCCTCCGAAGAGTGGTTGTACGACGCCGATGTTGTTGCGATAAGTTTCGTAGAAACCGAAGTTGCCGGTTTCGGATGCTCCCTTAAGCTTGGTGTCGAACTCGCCCCACGCTGCGAGGTAGTTTCCGTTGGCGACATTTCTTTCAAAGAGTGCCGACTGAAGCTTGGGGTACGACTGATAGACCGAGTTGATCACAGCATCCAGATAGAGTTCCTGACCGGTTTGAGACTCCGGAGGATCACCCGTCAAATCCGGCGGTAAGAAGAGTTCTTCGTCGGTCGGTTGCGGGAGCTCTGGCTGCGGAACATCGGGAGCTCTGTTGTCTGCAGCTTCCTCCGGTGGCTGAGTCGGTGTCGGAACAGGCTCTGCTTCTGGAACCTGTAGAGATGCCAACTGAATAGTATCGGCAGAGCTGGATTCGTTCGCGGGTTTGTTGACTGTTTCGGAACGAGTGGCTTGCTGCTTTCCTGTCGGAGTTGATTCCAGTCCCAAAGTCTGAGTGACGACGTTCCGCGATTGAACGCATCCCATGAGGACGAGTATGCAGCTTAAACTCAACCAGTGCTGGGCTGACATTCCTTTGCCTTTCGAGAAATTCCCGCACGTAGCGCGCAGTCAGGGAGACCGTCTATGACGGGCGCTCCCTGTGGAATCATTCGTCCAGATTTGAAGGACGAACGCAGTTCCACTTGGAATCTCCTGAAACAAATGATCAGATGAACCCATATTCCCGGAAAAGTCTTCCCAGGCTCACTGGTGCTCCGAGGCTGCCTATTTTCTATTTGGGCAGCGGAGGCTTGGCCGGCTTCTCGTCTTCTTCCCGATCGGTGACAACCGGAGGGAATCCGTTGAGCTGTCGCCAGACTTCGTACCAGAGAGGAACGACATCGAGCATGACCCAGCCGTTCGCTCGCACTCCCTGACGCAGATAGCGGTCATCCGGCCAGTCTTCTAGTTTGACTGGTCGAATCAGTGTTCGAAACTTCCCTTTCCCGTCGTCGATTGAATCGACAGAAACCACCTCGCCGCCGAATGTTCCGACAGCAACGGACGGCCATCCGGCGAATTGGACAGCGGGCCATCCTTCGAACTGAAGTCGGACATGACGTCCCGGTTCGACGAGCGGAGCATCGTTCCCTTTGAGCCAGATTTGCACGGCTCGGTCTTTGGTATCGGGGACGATGGTGCAGATCGGGTCTCCTTCCTTGAGAACTCCGGTTCCGAAGTTGGGAGTAATCTGAACGACAAAACCGTCGAATGGGGCCATGACGGTCTGATTTGCCTGTCGTGAGACATCAGATTCGAGTTTGTAAACGTCGGCCTGAGCTTTCGCCATCTCTTGGGTCACTTTGGCAACTTCAGTTTTGGCTTTCTCCATGTCTGCAGTTGCTTTGCGAACGGCAGCTTTGGCGTAATCAATGTCGACTTGCGCTTTAGCAATTTTGGCGACTCGCTCTGACATCTTTGCTTCGAGTTCTTTTGAAGCGGCAGCGATATCGGTACGAGCCTTTTCGACCTTGGCGCGTTGGGCAGAGAGTTTCGCCTGCACTTCCTGAACTTTTTGAAGAGCGATGTTTCCCTCGTTGTACAAGGTTTCCATTCGCGATGCTTCAGCTTCAAGCTGCGGAATGTGCGAAGCGTATTCGGTGAGCTGATTCTCGAGACCTCGGACTTTTTCCCGAGCTTGTTCGACGTAAGCATCCTGAGCGGCGATTGTCTCGGCTTTCACTTCCGTGTAGGCGATGACCTGTTCTTCGAACGATTCAACGACGGTGTGGGCTGCGTCGAGTGCTCGGTTGCTGGCGTTCAGTTGGTCTTGAGCTGATTGGACGCGCTCCCGGCCCCGTTCGAGTTGCTGTTGGAGTCGCATTGCATATTGCTCGTCGAGGTCTTGAATCTCGGCGATAACCTGGCCTTCGACGACGCGCGCGTTTTCGTGAATGTCTTCGCCCCATCGAATAATGCGACCTTTGATGGGCGCCTCGATGACCTGCTGCCGTTCACCCGGAGCAAAAGCAACCACACTCCCGGATCCTTTGATCGACTGTTGCCAGGGTGCGAATGCCATCACGAAAATCGTGGTTACCAAGCCGATGAACAAGATGGTGGCGACTCGACGGAACAACCTCGATGAACGGACCAGTCGCAAGGCTGGCATGTCCACTTCGTTGTATGCAACTGGAGCGAGGACGCGCCTGGGCTGTGACACAATTTTGGGGGCGTTTTGGAATTCTGTCTTACCCATTGATTTTTCCCGAGTTCAAAGATTGCTTTGCTGGGAGATCACCAAAGCTGAGTTCGTTTTGGGCTTTTGAAGAGAGAGCTTGTCGCCCGGTCGCGACGACCGCCGTCCATGAGGCATTTGGTGCGAAGATGACCTTCCCGATGAATTCGATGTCGGCGTCGGAGAACCCGTCGAGCAGTCCATCGATCAGCAGCAAACTTGGATTCCCTGCGATGGATCGTGCGAGCATCAGCTTACGCTGCTGATTGATCGTCAGCGGAAACCCAGTGGATGAGAGTTGAGTTTCAATTCCATCAGGCAGCTCGAGAATCTCGTCGAGGAGACCGACAGCCGTCAGGGCAATTCGCGTGTCGTCCATGGTGACGTTGCGACGTTGCAAGTGTACGTTTTCTGCGACGGTTCCTGAGAAAACTTCGACGTGACGCACAAGGGCATGCGCGTGTCGAAGAGTTTCCAGGCGAATCTCTCGAACGTCGGTCCCGTTGACGGTGATGTATCCGCTCTCGGACTCCTGAAGCCCGAATAACAGGTCCAGGAAGGTTGTCTTGCCACCTTCGTCGTCACCGGTGAGAGCGAGGTGTTCTCCGCCTCGAATGATCGTCGAGATAGGTTTCGACGCGGACTTGATGCCCTTATGCTTGACGTTCTTCACGACGAGACTGAGTTCGAGAGAAGTCGGCCGCGATGAGAGTCCTCCGTCTTCTTCGACAGGCAGGTCAAAGAGTTCACCGAGTTTGTCGACCGACGCCATCAGGTCGTAGAAAGATTCCATGTGCTTACCGAGTTTGGCAAACGAGCCAACGATGATCGTCACGATCAATTCTGCTGCGACAAGTTGTCCCAGCGTAAGTTCTCCAGCCACAACAAGCCATCCACCCAACCCCAAGAGTGCGGTACTTGCAACGGCCTGCATTCCGAGAGCAAAGAGGATTTGGCGAAAGACGATGTGGAAGTGTTTCTGCCGGGCGTCGAGATACTCTTGGGCGAGGTGATCCGTGCGTTCGATCGCGAAATCGGCTCCGCCCCGATAGCGGAACGCGGTTTGACACTCAGCTAAATCTTCCAGCCAGGCGACGATTTTGTATTTGGACTTGGATTCTTTGATGCTCGTGGCGACCGCCCCGCGACCGAGAACGAGAATGATGAACGCAATCAGTGCGAGAAGGACAAGGTCGAACCCCAGAAGCCAGGGATGGTAGAACGCGAGGACAGCCATACCGATCGCGGTACTCATCACGAGAGTCACACCATCGAGCAGAAACTGGGCAGCTGTTTTCTGAACGGTGACGATATCGAAGAAGCGATTCACTCGTTCTCGAGGACTGACCCCGTTGAAGGCTTTCACATCGACCCGGGGAATGCGATACCCGATATCCGCAGCGACGCGGACGAAGAGTCGTCTTTGAATGACCTCGACTACGAACGTTTGAACAGCTCGAAGCGCGGCTGAGAAGGCGAGAAAGGAAAATAGGATGAGGGCCAGCACGATCACCGGTTGACGGTAGCTTCCGAACGCGACCGTGTTGACCAAGGTTTCAATCGCCAACGGAACAGCCATCGTCAGAACGCCGATGACAATCGCGAAGACGAGAATCATGTAAACGTCTGCGAGTTCGGGACGCAGCAGTGCGATAAAGCGGTTTAAAGGTCGTGTCGCTCGTCCCGGGACTGCTGAGAGAGCCACCAGCGGTTCGACAACGACTGTGTTGACCAAGCCTGTCTCGGGGTCGACTGGAAGACGCTTCCTGATGGCTCCGGGAGTCGTTCGAACGAAGCGGCCATCATCTCTAGGATTGCTGATGAGCAGCGTTCGGCCATTTGTGCTCGTGACGCCGAAGAATCCACCGTCGTCAGGAGCTTTGGCGATCACCGTAGCCCCTTCGCGGGCCAGACTAATGAACTCATCCCAGTCACAGCTGATTGATTTGACTTTTAGACCGAGTCCGCGTCCAGCTTCGGAGACCCAACCCCACCAGGCGTCGTGTTGAGGATCAATTCGGTCTGCGATGGAGATATCGACAATTCGGCGGACCTGAAGACGGTCAACTTCCTCTCGTGAATTGAACAAGAGTTCCGAATAGATCTTCGTCAGTTCGATTCCATCCTGTAAGTCGACTGGCGAGTCTGTTCGTGTCACCACATTCACTGTTTGCTCCCATCGATAGCGGTTCTGGCAGCACCTGCGGTGCTTTGAGGGATTTTAGCCTGATAGGTCTTTGAGGCACATTGCAAATAACTGAATCGGAGAAAATTGAGCAGTGTTCATGAGATGGACAGAGGTGTTTTCTTCACGACTTGTGTTCAAGACGTAGTGTCGCAATTTTATGTCGTTCTTAAGTTGTTTGAAGATAGTGTGTTGCGCTCGAGAGTTGTCGGTGATTCTGGAGCCCATCAATGAACTCTTCGGCGACCGAGAGGTCACTTTCCTGCAAAGAAGAACAGTGACTTCCAATTGCAATGTTTAATGCGTTCGACAGTGCATCGTCGCTGAGGCTTACAGAATCCGAGGAGGCCCGGTTGATCTCTGTGAATTGTTTCTCGTGCAAAGTCACAAGAGGGAACGCAAATTCACAGGAGAGATCGGCGAGTTCGCCGCATGGCAGACTTCGAGACGACTGTTCTCGCGGCATTCAAGCTTTACCGCTGCGACGGTACTTCGTTTCGAGCGCTTGAGCGGACTCGCCTTCCGGGCTGATGTTGTAAGCTGTGATGATCAACTCGTCGGAACTGATGAGGTCATAAACGGTTCTCCACCCCCAGTCGGGAGTATCAACTCCGGTCATGTATTGACCAGTCACGTCGAGTGTCTCTTGTGTCAGCGTCCCGCGAGATAGCATGACCGATGTACTCATGTGAAATGAGTCTGCCCAACTCACGTCGATCGTCGCACCGACCGGATTGAAAACGAAAAGTTCTTCACCGACCCGCGGAGAGTTTCGAATTTGACCTGTGTAGTGATGACGGAGAAAGTTGCCTCCAATTGTCTTTTCGAAGTGCCCTTGGATTGGAGACTCATCCGCAAGCTGACCTGGTTCAAACCAAGTTCGGCAACTCCCGGTCCACGATCCACACAAGCGATCGAACCACTGATTGGCGAGTTCAGAATGTTGAGTGTTTGCGGAAGTACTCATCTGCTCCACTCCCTTAACATTGCGACCAATTTCTTTTACAAAAAATAGGAAGCCTAGGTGGAATTGTTGACGCAGGTAGTCTGTTCCAAGAGTATGGCAAACATCACAAATGGGTCTAGACAGAAGGTGAGGATTGTATCTCGATTCGTCTTGTCGGGTCTACCGAGCCTTCGAAAAGCTTAGGAAGAGGAAGACAATGCGAAGTACGGTTTCAACTTTGGCTCTGTTCGGAGCGATTGTTCTCTCGACGACTGTCGAGGGAGGAATGTTCTTGAACGGAAGCTTCGAGTCGCAGGCACAGGCGGGTCCAAGCCGAGTTAGCCTATCGAATCTCGACAACTGGACAAGTTCCGGTGGATTCATCTTGCTGGAACGTGGCGTGAACACCACTTCCAATATTGCTGCAGCAGATGGCGATCAGTTTCTGTCGTTCGGTCACAACGGTGCATCAGGTGGTCTGATTTCACAGACTTTCGACACGGTGATTGGGCAGGAGTACAGCGTCGATTTCCAGATTGCAACAATTCAAGGGACCGGTCTTTCGACAATTGTTGCCAGTGCATTTGATGGACTGAACTTGCTCGGTTCAACGACCTCCTCAACTCCCGACAATTCGAACGATTGGGTTGCTGGTAACACCCTGAAATTCATCGCGACAAGCTTGACCTCGACATTGCAGCTGCAAAACACATCAGGCGGCGGGTTCGCAAACTTGGCTTTAGATGACGTGACAGTGACAGCATCGAACTCTCCAGTCGTGCCTGAACCGTCAACGATGGCACTCTTTGGAATTGCCCTGGCTGGAGCTGGTGGACGAGTTGTCCGCCGTCGATCAACAGCGAAGTCGTAAACTGAGTGATAATTCAGTTTGGAGACCAAGGAAGACTGACACTCGTCGGTCTTCCTTTTTTTGTGGATGAGAGAGTTCGTCAATGCTTGATCGGAATCTGAGATCATCCGAGGGCCTGCAGGAGTGCACACCTTTTCGCTCATTAACCCCAAGAACGGTGCGAATTCCATTCACGATTCGGAAGAGAATCGCTCAAGCGGTCAATCGCATCGAATCGTCTTCACCATCATCAGAAGGTTGTCTGGAAGCGAGGGCTTGCAACATCTCTGCAAGGCGATCCTGGGCTGCCTGAAGCCGAGCGGAGCGTGCGTCGAGTTCTTCTTCGATTCTCCGAAGTTCGTTCTCTCGATCACTTCGAGAAGCGAGTTCCTCTTCAGTCTCCTGCATGTGTGCGCTTGGAGCTGAGTCCTCAATGCGGGCGAGGGCACGGAGCAGGGCTGAGGCACCTGTTCGACGCGATTGTTCGACAGCGGCGAGAGAATCAATCTCAGACTGCATCAGGTCGACGAGTTCATCTGCGCTGAGTTCACTCAAGTCGACCGGCTCGTCATCTGCGTCATCGGATGAGGCAGCTTCGGCGATTGGTTTGGATTCGACATGAAAAACGAACGGGCCGATTTCGATTAAGTCGCCAGCGCTGAGTGGACCTTCGCGAGTTGGATTTCTGTTGATCAGAAGCGGAGGTTCGGCGACGACTGCGTCAATCCAGAGTGCGTCTCCATTGGTCACGATCACACTGTGCAGAATCGGCATTTCGCCGCCAAGTTGCAGATGGCAGTTTGTGCCTGCTCCGATGAGAAAGCGGTCCGAATGAATAGGTCGATTCGGAAACTTGGTGTTACCACGCTCGATGCGAAGCCGGAACTCACGTCCCTGGGGGTTCGGATTGTTCATACATCAACCCTGTCAATCAGGACAGATTTCGCAAAATGGAGTGTCCTCGGTCGCGACTTGCGCAGCCAGTTTTTCGTTCTTCATGGGTGAACACACTTCTGGTGTCGACCGAAAGCATTCCTTCCCGACAGGGAAAATTCGGAAGAGACGGCATTTCTGTCAAATTTCGCCCAAACGGACAAGTGGCAAATGTCCGCGGAATTCCAAAGAAACTCGCTCCGCTGATTGTTTCGAGAAGACCAGCCCAAACGCGAACGCCGAGGGAAGGGCAGGACGCAAAACCTGCGGCAAAATGGTTGAGTGAATATGAGAACTTCAGGTGCGATCAGCACCCTGCGAAACTGCTGGAGGTTTTCAATTCGTCCTCGTCCAAATGAGAATCCGATGATTTCCTGATGTCGTGGGGCGTGCTACAATTCTTCCTCGGAGGCAACAGACGGTTCTCACTGTTCCCGAACTTTCCTCATCGCATCTAAATCAAAGTCGTTCTTCGACCACTTCATGGAGTGTGGAAATGTCTACTGATTCTCCGGTTGAAACCGTTGCAGAGAAGAAGGCTCGCGAGCCGGAAGTCAACAAGCTCTTCAAACTTCAAATCAAACATGAAGCGTCCGACTTGCATTTGCAGGCTGAGAAACCCGCGATGCTTCGAATTCGCGGAACGATTCGCGAGCTGACCATGCCTCCGCTGACTGAGCAGCAGCTTTGGTCGATGTTCTACGAGGTGATGGACGATCGAAACAAAATGATCTTCGAGCGGGATGGCGGAGCGGACTTCGCTCACATTGTCCCTTTTGAGGGCAACGATTGGCGTTTCCGTGTCAATCTGTTCAAGCAGCTTGGCCTGCCTGGAATGGTGGCTCGAAAAGTCGAGCAATCGATTCCGCCGTTCGAAGGGCTTTATCTTCCGCCTGTCATGGAAGAATTGTGCAAATATGATCAAGGGATGGTGTTGCTGGCCGGGGTGACTGGTTCTGGTAAGTCGACGACCATCGCTTCGATGCTCAACTGGGTGAATCACAACTATCGCAAGCACATTTTGACGATCGAAGACCCGATCGAATTCGTCTACACGCCTGACAAGTGTCTGATCAATCAACGCGAAATCGGGATGGACGTGATCGACTTCCATATCGCGATGAAACATGCTGTGCGAGAAGACCCGGACATCATGCTCGTCGGTGAATTGCGAGACGCGGAAACGTTCGAAACCGCGATTCACGCTGCGGAAACCGGTCACCTGGTGTTCGGAACGATTCACGCTTCGAGTGCTCCGGGTACGATCGGTCGTATTCTCGATCTCTTCCCACAAGCGATGCACAGCGCTATTCGAGCCAGTATGGCGATGAATATGAAAGCTATCGTCGGTCAGAAGCTTCTGAAAACGATTGTCGATAAGCCTTCGCGAGTTCCGATCGTGGAAATCATGCGGTTCAATCCAACCGTGCGAAAACTTGTGCTTGAGCAGAAAGACGAAAAGCTTTCTGCTGCGATCCGACTTGGAAAAGATGAAGGAATGCAGTTGTTCAACGACTCGCTCTATAAATTCATCACTGAAGAATATGTGAGTCGAGCGGCAGCGTTTGAGATTTCTCCAAACGTGGAAGAACTCAAAATGATGATCAAAGGAATCGACGTCAAAGCCTCCGCGATCCTGTAGTCCGAGCCAAAATTCTGCTAACCTGCGCGGAACATTTCGCAAGTTCGTACACTCTTCTGAAACAAGAAACAGGAAGATCGTGTTCGCTAGCTTCCGTATTCCGCATCTGAAGATCGTTTTGGTTGTGTTGGGCCAGTTTGTGGGAGGAGGGGTGTTATTCCCCTCTGCTCATGCACAAGAGCCAGTGGCTGTTCCGCCTCCAGCTCCGATCAATGAACCAGTTCCCGACGTGGCTGCCGATAGTGCAGTCGAAGTCGAACGGTATGCCGTGCCGGTTGATCCTTTCATTCGCGGGAATGCAATTCCAAGTCGACCCGATTACGGGCTACGTGTTGTTCAAACGCCGCAAGTCGGGTTTTATCTCTCGCTGTTAAAGTTTGGTTGCCTCCTTGTCGTGTTTGCGTTGTGGATTCACTCCTCGAGGTGGGTGCACGATGACGGTCGAGACCTTCATATTCGCCCGCAGTTTTGGAATGGCTGCATGACCACCGGAGGGGTGATCGGGATTCCCGCGGCACTGCTGGTGCCGCTCTTTCCCGTCGGGTTTCTAATGACTCTCTCGGCGATTGGTGCTCCCCTGGGGCTCTACATTCGCGAACGAAATGAGAACGTCCCCGCCGGTCGACGTGTGATGACGCCGGACCATATTGCTCGGTGGACAACGCGGCAGCTCGCCAAAGTTGGAATTCATATTGGCGGCGGTGAAAAGGGCGAAACGACTACCGGACCGCCAATCCAGTTCGTTGGAAAAACGAAAACCGGACGACGTGACGAAGCTAGAACACGTCAGGTGGAATCATCGCGTGGCTATGTCGCTGCCAAAGAACTCGTCTACGACGCGATTCAACGGCGGGCGACCGACATCCATCTGGAACCGAAAGACGAAGAGCTCGGGATTCGTGTCCGAATCGATGGCGTCATGTATCCTGCCGAACCGTTCGACAAAGCTGTCGGCGATGCGGTCATCAACATCTTCAAAGTGCTGTGTGCGATCGACATCACCGAGAAGAGGCGGTCGCAGGACGGCGGTTTCGGAGCGATCGTCGAAGGTCGCGAAATTGACTTTCGTGTCGCTTCACAGGGAACTCGGCATGGCGAAAAGCTGAGTATGCGTATTCTCGATCAGTCCAACTCAGTGGGCAGGGTCGAAGAACTCGGGATGCGTAAACAAATGCAGCGCAATCTCGAAAAAGTCATTCATCAGCCGCATGGACTGATGCTTGTTTGCGGACCAACCGGGGCTGGTAAATCGACGACTCTGTATGCCTGTCTGAACGACCTGGATTCGAGTGAACGCAACATTATTACTGTTGAAGATCCGGTCGAGTATTTGATGCCCGACGTCACTCAAATCGAAGTCAACACAAAGTCCGGAAACACCTTCGGCCAGGCTTTGCGAAGTATCTTGAGGCAGGACCCCGACGTCGTGATGATCGGGGAAGTTCGAGATACCGAGACAGCGAAAATCGCATGTCAGGCAGCCAATACTGGCCACATGGTTTTCTCGACAATTCACGCGAATGACACGATCACCGCGCTCTATCGTTTGCTCGATCTTGATGTGGAACCATTCATGATTTCCACGTCGATCTCTGCTGTTCTCTCACAGCGACTTGCTCGTCGACTTTGCACTCGGTGTCGGGAATCGTATCGTCCCAAGGCAGAACTCTTGAAAGCTGTGGGATTGCCACCGGAGAAGGTTAAGGAGTTCTTCCGTCCGCCGGTGAAGTCTCCGACGGTTTGCACCAAGTGCGGCGGATTGGGATACTATGGACGAGTTGGCGTCTTCGAACTCCTCATGATTACTGACAGGATTCGAGACATGATTCGCAGCACGGCCACGATGTCCGCCATTCGAAACGAAGCACGTAAAGACGGGATGCTTTACATGCAAGAGGAAGGACTAAGGTTAGTCGTACGGGGAGTTACTTCCGTCGACGAAATTACGAGGGTTGTCAAATAGCTGATCTCTAAACAAAAGGTCCAGAACGATGCCGCTATTCGAAATTGAGACTGACGCTCACATCATGATCGGGTGGGCAGACGACCGAGAAGGCGCACTCCAATTCGCCGAAGAGAATTACCCTGGCGAATCGGTGAAACGGGTTCACCAGCGACCTCGCGATGTCTGGGTCATTTCAAAGCGACTCCTGGGGATCGAAAACTCAACCGATCCGTGTAACACAGCACGCGACTGCCTTGCGAAAGCGGCCGGCGACAAAGTTCATGCGATTCGGTTATATCGCCAAGAAACCGGAACTGACCTGCACGAAGCGCAACTTGCAATCGAAACAAA
The DNA here is from genome assembly GCF_040717535.1 of Thalassoglobus sp. JC818. Taxonomy (NCBI): domain Bacteria; kingdom Pseudomonadati; phylum Planctomycetota; class Planctomycetia; order Planctomycetales; family Planctomycetaceae; genus Thalassoglobus; species Thalassoglobus sp. JC818. The sequence goes on along the minus strand of NZ_JBFEFI010000008.1, from coordinate 93,419 downwards.
CATGTCGCTGGGCTGGTAGCTCACAATTCTGAACACGTTCATATCGATCCATCACATTGATGAATGATTCCGACGCGGGGCGGACCAGGGACGGATTCACGCTCCGCATGCTCGGGATGTCGCTCTTCGAATCGAAACTCGAAGAGTGTCTCGTGAGACTGATTGAATTCCCAAGTTCAATTTCACATCTGAAATCTCTTCGAGGGCGGTGATTTCCCTTTCGAGGGTCTGTCGGCTACTCTGCTCAGCTTATCGCACATCGCAGTCTCCGTCAGTTCGAAGCGTTCCTGGCCGGAGTGGTTTCAGCGTACCTGCTGAACCCGATTCACGAATCAGGAGGATCACGGTTTACTGATGAAAGTTCGCTTCTTACTGTGGTCGCTTTCAAGTTTGGGAATCGTTCTGGCTCTTGCAATTGCTTTCGCCTACGCCCCGCAGTCGATGCGTCGCATCGGATTGATATACCTGATTTTCGGAGTTCTCTCCGGGATGGCGTTCGGTCGGTTGGCACGCGAATTTGAACTCAATCGCAGTCGTTTTCTGCCCGTGATTGCATTCGTGGTTGTGCTCATCGGAGGAACACAACTCGCTTGGGCTTCCTTCCAGCAATTGAAGGCAGCGCGCAGCCAACAGATTGAAAACGACCCGGAACAACTTGCCATGCTCAATCTTGCAGAAGAAATGGCGAGTGATGATCCAGAACTTGTAGAACGATACCGGCAAGAGCGCCGCAATTTGCAACCGCGTTTTAACGACTACCTGAAGTTCAGATACTCGAAAATTGGAAAGTCAGCGGAAAATCTTTCCATCGTGTTCTGGAGCCTCGAACTGATTTGTGCAGCGACCCTTGCAAGCTTGATGGTTTGGAGAACGCCATTGGCTTCGGATACGACAACGAAGGAAATTGAAACGTGATTGTGGGACTGGGCACTGACATTGTCGAGATTGTTCGAATCGGTGAAATGATCGAACGACACGGTGAACTCTTTCTGCAGCGGGTCTACTCAGAAACTGAGATCAAGTACTGTCAGCGTCATAAAGAAGCCATTCAGCACTATGCCGGTCGCTGGGCTGCCAAAGAAGCGGTGATGAAAACGCTGGGAACCGGCTTCACGAAAGGAGTCGGGTGGAAAGACATTCAGGTTCATAACAAACCCTCCGGCGAACCAGTGATCGATCTTTCCGGCGGTGCAGGGCAAGTCGCCAAGCTGAAGGGGATCGATGAAGTTCTGATCACCATCTCACACTGCCGCGCATACGCCACAGCGACCGCAATCGCCCTGCAGCACAGTCGCCACAGTTGATGCATCACGTGCGGAAACGTCTCAGTACGTCGTGACGAGTTTGCACTCCCCTGTCTTGATCTTCGAATTGACGCAGCATCTTTCTGCCCGATTCTGAGAATGGCTGAAATGGAAGAACTTCAGCTTGAGGTTTGGTAAAATCGAGGCAGTGATTGAATCGTTGACTTTGTGTCGTGGAGTCATCGACGTCAATCAACGAGCGGACGGCATTCACTGATCTGAAATGAAGTCGTTCGAACCATCTGTGATTCGATTGAGGGAAGCGCAGCCATGATCAACTTGAAGAAGATCCTGATTCCGACGGATTTCAGCGAGTTCAGTCAACACGCTCTGCGGTATGGGTGCGAATTCGCTCGGAAGTTTGAAGCCAAAGTTCACCTGATCAACGTCGTCGAAGATCTCTATCCGATCGTTCCGGAACCGGGCATGGCGACCGCGCTTTCTCCTCCGTATTTTCAGGAACTGGCAGAGAGTTCACGGCGAGCCATTGAGTCACTTCCATCACCTGAAATGGCGAAGGGCGTGGACATCGAGCGAGTTGTCGTGACCGGAACACCTTTCCTGGAAATCATTCGATATGCGAAAGAGCAGGACATCGACATGATCGTGATCGGGACGCATGGTCGATCCGGTCTCGTTCAGGCGTTGATGGGAAGCGTGGCAGAGAAAGTCGTACGGAAAGCAACCTGTCCAGTGTTGACGGTCCGCCCGGAGGGACATGATTTTGTCATGCCCTGATAGTTGCGACGGTCTGCTCGCTCTGCTTGAGAATCGCGTTGAAAGATGAACTTCGAAAACTTTTGAGGCTTGAGTTTGATGTTTTACTGGATCGTTGGATCCCTCGTATTGTTGCTGGTGATCATGCTGATCAAAGCTCCCGCGTTCGTCGAATGGATTCGATCGAAAGAAACGCAGCGGGCGATTGATCTATTTCGCGTCCGGCGAGAAGTTCTGGAAGCCAAATTCTTCGAACTCGCAGCTGCTCAAGGGAAACCACGCGGACTCCGATGGACTGAGTGCGACTGGAAAGACCCCGTCTACTTCGCTCGAGATCGCAACACGAATCTCCTCACCGCCTTCTCCTCTGTCGAAATCCATTTTGAGGCAATCGAGGGAGGAGACATGGAAGACATCGCAGCTGTCGGCGATATCCGAGACGCTTCGGCAGTTTTCCACTATCAGGACGGCGTCTGGGGCACCGGTGGCAAAGCCTTGTTCAACATGAGTCCCGACATCGCCGTCGAAAAACTGACCGCTCAATACGAACCGATCGAAACTTGACGATGAATTCCCGTCGAGCTTCGGCAGAGATTGCATCTTCGTCGATTTTCGCAAATTCAGCCGTCATGTTTGATTGACGAGACGAACCTTCTCTGCCTATCCTTTGTCCACCACCACACGGGGCGTAGCTCAGCTTGGCTAGAGCGCCTGCTTTGGGAGCAGGAGGTCGCACGTTCAAATCGTGTCGCCCCGACTAACCTGGGTCAATTCAGTGACCCAGATCAAACTTGAAGAATGCTCAGTATTTAGGACCGAGAATGCTTATGTTCGGTCCTCGGTAGGCGAGAGTCCAAAGTATCGTTTGTATTCTCGACTGAACTGCGACGGGCTTTCATAGCCGACTTTTCGGGCCACCTCGCTGACGGTTATTGAACCGCTTTGTATCATTTGGCGAGCCTTCGTGAGCCGGACTCCCTTGATGTACTGCAACGGGGAGTCGGACGTGATCTTACGAAAATGCTGATGAAACGCAGACACGCTCATCGCTACACGTTCGGCAAGGTGTTCGACAATCAGCTCCTCGGTATAAGATTCGTTGATGATTCGGAGAGCCTGGAGGATCGAAGCTGAATTGCGATTTGAAGCAATTGACGACAGCGAATCGGCCAAGCCGTTCTGTAGCACGCGGTACATGACTTCCAGCACGAGTGACTCACCCAAAATCGCGGCGTCACTTGGTGAGTGAAGCGCCGCTAGCAGTCTTCCATAGACCTCTTTGAGATCATGAGTGAAAGGAAAGATATCGACTGTGCGCGGTGGTGTGTGTTTCGCCCCTTTTGTAGTCATCATCCGGGCTGAGAGGCTCATCAGTTCTTCGAAACGCACATCGATCACGACAGCAATCAAGGGGTTTTCTTGTGACGCATCTACTGCACACTCCACCGGACTTCCCGACGTCACGCAGAGGATTGAATTGTCATCGTACTGTATCGTTCGGTCCGAGTAGTAGAGGGTCTTACGTCCCTGAAGGTTGGCGACAATCCAGCTTTCGTACAGGATCGGTTGCCGAAGGATCGGAGTGGTCGTGCGAAACAGTCGAGCTCGATTGATTCGAGTGTCGATGAATCCATCGCATGTGATCAGTGGCTTTGCAAGGTCAATGAGTTTTTGCATGTTCGTCATGAATTGCTGGCCTGCTGTCGATTCATGTCTTTCCAGTTCTGTGGAAGAATAGTAGAGATAACACCGCAAACAAAGCCTCGAAAGATGCGTTGTGTGTAGGAATAGGCAAGAGATTCGGAGGAATGGACCCTGACAGAGCGATGTTCATCTCTGTAGAATTCTTAGACAAAGCGATACCGCTGATTGATTTCAAAACTAGGGAGGCCAAGCCATGAGTCGAATTTCAGAAGAACGAATGGCGAAAGCCAATGAGCAACTCAAAGCGATCTCTCAAGAGGATCATGCAAAAGTCAAAGCTCTCGCTGCGATCGTAAAAACTCCACGGAGCTTCATCTTCAAGACTCCGGATGCATACGGAATGACGGGTTGGTCTGATCTTGTCATCCCATCAGACGATGGCACTCCGCTCGAAGCTTGGTACATCCCTGCAAAAGGAGGTGAAAGCGACAAGCTAGTCATCTTCAATCATGCATTGCCTATGTGCCGTGCCGGATTTCCCGGGCATTTTGGCGAGCCGTGGAGCAACTTCGACGATGCTGAAATCGACTTCGTGATTCAATACAAGCATCTGACCGATGCTGGTTACAACGTGCTGACCTACGACTTCCGCAATCACGGCAACAGCGGTGCAGCGAACAATGGCGTCTGTGGAATTGGGCAATGGGAATGGCGGGACTGTGTGGGCGTGAAGAAGTATGTCGACCAGCATCCCCGGCTGAGCAAGATGAAGGTCGCACTATACAGCCAATGTCTGGGCGGGGTCTCTCAGTACGCCGCAATTTCCAAGCACCCGGAATTGTTCAAAAACGTGTTGTGCATGTGCAGCCCGCTGGTCCCAAACATGACGGCCATCTTTGAGGCGTTCTCGAAACGGCAAGGTATTAGCCAGTATCAGGAACTCATCGATCTGGAACTGTTGAAGCTGGGAGGATTCCCTGCCGCCGACATGGGCGGCTATCTCTGGGCACCGGCAGTCACTTTGCCGGTGTTGATGTGGCAGGTTCGCGAAGACATCTGGACAAAGCCTGAGGATGGCCAGAAGACTTTTGATTTGCTGGCGAGCAAAGACAAGGAACTGGTCTGGATCGAGGACACGACCCGACGATTCAAAGATGGCTACAATTGGTTCGGTCGGAATCCAGAAAAGGTTCTTGGTTTTCTGGGTAAGTACATGAACTGACAAGGCGAACTGAGAACGGACCTGTTCGCAGTATTCAGCACCGGGGTCACTTCTAAAACAAATACCGTACAGTGGGGAGTCCCTTGAGGAGCGACAAAGATCTGTAGTTGCTCCGACTTGAAGAATCGAAGACGCACATCGTTCCGCGAGAATGGTTTGCGCTTTTTTTTGTTGTCACCACAAGGTGGTGGACATCCCGACTGCTTCAGAGGCGGCGCCGCGTTACGATTTGATTGGCGTGAACTTCGAGGATTTCTGCTCTTGTAAATCCTTAAGCGTCTTCCCGGATTCGTTCGTGAATTGCGCGTTGGTGATTTGCAGGTTCGTGATACGATCCACACGGAATTCGCGGAAGTCTTTGCGCGTTTCACACCATGCAGCGAGTAGCCAAACTGGTGCGATGAAGACGAGACACAGCGGGCGAATGCGGCGTTGGGATTTCCTCCCCGACTCGTCGGTGTATTGGATTTCGACCCAGTTTTTGTTGCGGACGGCTCGTCTCAGGGCTGCAAAGTCAATTGTGATTGGCACCTTGCTGCGGCTTGAGCAGGCGTAGGCTGCTGATCGGTTGGCATCTTCGGCGAGAGAAGCTGGCAGGACAGCTGTGATCTTTTCAATCGCTCGTCTGGCTGAGTGGGCGAGGGCAGAGTCGCCCCAACTCTCGACCATCTGTGCTCCGAGAGTCAGGGCATCCAACTCGTCGACATTGAACATGAGCGGCTTGACGAGATAGTCCTTGCTGAGCAGATAGCCAACTCCTGCTTCGCCGATAATTGGGACGCCGGAGGCTTTCAAATCGGCAATGTCTCGGTAGACCGTGCGAACGCCGATTTCCATTTCTTGAGCGATTTCTTCGCCTGTCACAGCCTCTCGACGCGTTTTCAGGTACTCAACAATTCTAAACAGACGGTCGGCTCGTCGCATGCGGCGTCTCAAGGAACGGGATAGGGCGAAACTTTTCAATCCTGACAGTCTGCTGACAGTACGGTGTCAGGAGGGCTCTGTAAAGTTCTTGCATGCGATCGGCCCAGTGACCTTTTCGCGAAGTGAGAGCCTGGCAGCAGGCGTCCATTCGGGGACGAATTCGGTGGGCGGTCTGAGAATCTATACCATCACGTTCATGAGCCTTTACGAGAGAGCAAAACTATGCAGACAACCGCTGTAAGCACACCCGTTGAAACTCAGGTTGAAGTTGTTAGAAGTTTCGACTCGACGATCGATTCGGTTTGGAAAACGTTCACCGAGCCGGATTTGGTGAGCCGGTGGATGCTCGGTCCACCGGGCTGGTCGATGCCCGTCTGCGAGATGGATTTTCGAGTCGGTGGAAAATACGAAAACCGATTTCGAAACGATGACGACGGGATGGAATTCGGATTATCCGGAGAGTTTCGGGAAATCGCTCCGCTTCGAAAGATCGTTCAGGACGAATGCTACGGAGGAGGTCACACCGAAGAGGACATGAGTCACTCAGCGGTCGTCACCATCTCTTTTGAAGATCACGGCGGAGAGACAACTGTCGCCACGCTGGTTGAGTATCCATCACGAGAGGCCCGTGATGCCGCACTTGCGACCGGAATGACTGAATCAATGGAGATGGGATATCGGCGTATCGATGAGCTCTTGGCGGGCTAATCGCGAAGCGTCCGATGCCTGGTAGCCCTCACAATGATTTACGGATCGTTATTCGATCTCAGCAAAGCCGGCCGATTCCGTTGCATGTCACTGCAACGGAATCGAGGCAGCGTTCGTATTCATTCAGCTAACGTTTGCAGGGCGATGCTGAATCGATTGACTGCGACGCAGTTACTGAACGACTTCTCGCTTGAGTGCACGCAGTTTTCGTTTACCGCCTTTGTTGACCTCCAAAACGAATCGAGCCAGATTCAGGAACTCTTCTCGGTCAGCGAGTGACCGGACGAGCCCGGCAGGCATTGTCGAGAGAGGAGAAGCGATGATCTCGTCGATCTGGTCGGCGGGGATTTCGCGAAGCTTTCCTTTTTCGGCAGCGATGCTCAGAACGATTTTTTTGTCGTTCTGTTCAACGAGGTAGCCTGAGGTGAATCGGCCATCGTCGGTGATGACGGTGACAGACTGATAGCCTTTCAAGATCGACTTCGACGGTTGCAGAATTGACTCAATCAGGAACTCGTCAGTCAGGCCTTCTCGAGCGGCGGTCAATTCTGGTCCGAGTTGGAAATCTTCCTGTGCGTCATGGCAGGTCGCACAGGCGGTTTTCTCCTGATAGAAAATCTTCGCCCCTTCAAGTGCATCGCCAGATTTCCAGGCATCTTGAACGAGTTGAGCAACCGATTCTGAGAGTAGCTGTTGCTCCAGTACTTCGTTCTTGAGCTGATCTTCAGCGAGTGATGGTCGGCTGCCTTCCGGGAACGGATGCATCTCGATGAGCTCTTCGGGGCTGTAGAATTTGCGACGACTTCGTGTCTCTTCCCGGATCTTCTTGACCTGGTCGACGGTGATTTCAGAAGCGTCATTGCCCCAGCTGTTGCGTACGTAGGTGAGTACGCTAGCGATTTCTGCATCGGTGAACATGTGCCCCAGTGCAGTCATGGGAGGGACACCTTGCGTCGGCTCGAAGACTTGTCCGCGAACCTGAATCTTTCCCCAGATCCCGTGCAGGGTCAGCTTGATGAGCCGATCTGGCTCCCCGTTGACCCATTCACTTCCTGCGAGAGGCGGATAAATTCTGGTGATCCCTTCACCGTGATCGCGATGGCAGGTCGCACAGGAGCCTTCTGAATAAAAGACTGTTTGGCCCACTTCGTAAACACGTCGGAAGTCTTTGTCTTTAAGTTTCTGCGACTTCGTGCTGTAGTCCTTGGGTTTGAAGGCTCCCTCGAGTTTGGATGCCAAGAGTTGTTCTGGATTGACTGACAAGTCAACAGATTCAAACCGACCCGCGGCGAGCAGGTCTTCTACTTCTGGCTTGAGTGTGTACATCGCACTGTTGAGTGCATTGCGAATCCAGCGATCTGTGGGTTGAGTGGCGACAGACAAGGTGATTTCAGCACCCTGCGATCCTCCCAGCCAGGTAGCAGCAGCGAGGGCTTCGAGTCGAACTCGAGGGTGCTCGTCAGTGGAAGCCTGCATCAGGTAGGTTTCTGGATGATCGAGCAAGTGCAGACAGTGCCTGACGATTCGAACTGCAGCGGATCGGACGCGATGGTCCTGGGCTGTAAGGCATGCATTGAGCAGTTCGAGTGAAGGTGACTGCTGGCCCCATGTGGCCCAGAGGGCTTCGAGGACGAGGCGTTCATCGTCTGTATTGTCACTCGCGAATTTCGTGGCGGCAGTGAGGACTTCTTCCTTATCGCGGGCCCGGAGTTCCCGGTGCGACCATTTGCGGGCGTTCAGCTCGGGAAGCTTCATGTTTTCGAAGAGCTCTTCGATCGATGCTCCTGCAACGTTTGGTGGAGTGACGAGCGGGGAGCCGTTTCGTGTAATTCGGTAAATTCGACCGTACTCGGAGTTTCGCAGCGGATCGCGAGCGCTGTGCTGCATGTGTCCGATCAGGGTGTTGTGCCAGTCGATGAAGTACAAGCTTCCGTCGGGAGCGACTTCGAGGTCACATGGTCGGAAGTTTCCATCGGTGGACTGCAGTAGGTCCTGACGAAACTTGCCTTTAATCTCGGCCCCGTCTTCGACCACCTGATACTGTTTGATGCCGAGGAATCCGATGCTGTTGGCATACATGTAGTCGCCTTGAACCTCTTCGGGGAAATGCCGCGAGTGCAGGAATTCGGCGCCGGAGGTGGGGCGAGTGTGGTGTTCGTAGTTGAACTTCGAAACTTTCGGAATTTCATCGGCGTGAGGAATTTTCAGCGAGTAGCCGAGCATCCAGTATTGAGATCCACCCGAAGCGTCGTTGACGAAGGTCTGACCGTATTCATCATGTGCGACGCCCCATGGATTGGAGACATCTGACTGCATCACACGTTCGACTTTCCAGGAAGCAGGGTCGAATCGCCAGACTCCACCATCGGTCATGCGTTCCGGTCCCCAAGGGGTTTCGACTTGGGAATGGAGGAAGCGGCCTTCGCACATATAGATCCCGCCGCCGTTGTCGACGTCGAAGGCTGAGATGGCGTGGTGTGTGTCGTGCGGGTCGAAACCATCCAGCAAGTAAATCGTTTCGTCAGCCCGGTCGTCTCCGTCGTTGTCTTTGAGCAGCACGAGGTAGGGCTCTTGTGAAAGGTAAACGCCTTCCGGGCCGAACTCGAATCCGATGGGCATGTGAAGACCATCGGCGAAGACAGTCTCTTTGTCAGCTCGACCGTCTCCGTTTGTGTCTTCGTAGATCAACAGCATGTCGTTGGGTTTGGTGTCACCCGGTTTGTAGTGCGGGTAACTCGGCAGTGTTGAGACCCACAGCCGGCCTTTGTTGTCGAATCGCATTTGCGCGGGATTCCCGAGGTTCGGGAACTCCTGTTCCGATGCGAACAGTGAAACGTCATAGCCGTCCGGAAGCGTGAACGTGGCTTTGGCTTGTTCCTCGGTCTTGAGAAAGTCGAGCGATCCGTTCTTCTCGCTGACCTGGTAGTTCGTCTCAACCGGGGAGAGTGGTCGGGTTTGGGAATCATCGACATCGAGTGTTGATGAACGTCCTTGTGCGATTGCCCAGATGTTTTGATCGCGAAGGACCGTCATCTGGCGGATTTTTTCAATTTCTTCAGGGTAGTTGTAGTTTCCGTAAGGAGCCCAACGTCGACCGTAAGCGTGCACGCCATTCAGCATGCGGTAGTCATTTCTCCAGAACCAGGACTTGTCCTGGACTGCCTGATGAAGAACGGAGCCAGATTCGATGGGAGCAGTTTGCTCGCCGAACAACTGTTGCATGAGAACAGGTGCAAGCTTCTGATATCCCGCCTCGGAGAGATGAACTCCGTTGATCGTGAGTGGTTCGTCGGTGTTTTGGAACCATTCAAGTGTCGGGGTGAACAGGTCCACGAAGCCAACTCCTTTTTCGCTGGCGACCTCTTTCACTGCGTCCGCGTAAGCTTTGAGAATCTCGTTTCTTTCGGCAGCATCCGGGAGGAAGTAACCGCTCAACTGCTGCATCGCGATCGGAGTTGCAAGAATCAATCGCGGCGGTTGAGTGTCGTTCTGCGCGTACGAGCGTGACAGTGTGTGGTCAACAAATGCTCGGAGTTCGTTCTTGAAGTTTTCGACTCCTTCCAGTCCATCGAACGATTCGTTGAATCCAAAGAACGCCACGATGGTGTTGGCTTTGATGATTGTCAGCCATTCGTCAGGTGATGGATAGTGGCCGATTCCGAGGTGATCGTTGATCTCCGGTCGGAACTTCTCTGCACCTGGGAAAGCCCATGGATCTGGACGGCCTGCTTCCGGTCGAAACGCGGGGGTGTGTCCGGGGAATCCCATGTTTCGAAAGGTGATTTCCTTTTGCGGAAACTGTTGTTGCAGTGCGGTCTCGAAAAAGTTGAAGTGCTCCATCCGCGAAGCCAGAGTGTTTCCCAGAAAGACAATCGTCTCACCCTGATTCGGTTCAATCGGCAACGAAACGGCGGGAGCATCCGCATCGACGGGAACCGGTTGCAGAAACTCAGGGCGGACTTGGTCTGCTTGCTGGGTTTCGCTGGAAGTAATCGTTGTGATCACCTCAGGTGCAGATGGGGATGAGGCGTCCCCTTCTTTTTCCGCTGCCGAATATGAACTTGCAAACGCCAGAAATGCTCCTGCCAACACGAGGAAGAACACTCTGGAGAAAGATTTGGAGAACTCTCTTTTCATAATATTTCGTTCGCCGCTGGATCCGATGTGAAACGGTCTGTCGAGATTTCCGACAGACAACAGGAGTTGGGAACACTCTATTTCATGTAACGGGCGAGCATCTTTCAAGCTCGTCTACAGATTGCACTGTCTACATCCCCGATGCCAATGCTTCGAGGTGTCGGCTGAAGTGGTCGGCGAGAACTTCCTTGTATGTATCCGGGTGAGATTCGAGGACGCCTCGAACGGCTGGGCCGAGTTCGGGGTCTGTCAGTGTCGACCCGAACGTGCAGTGCAGGATCTGCCGTCCTGGTTCAGTGAATCCCACTCCTTGAGGAACGTCGGACCAACACTCAAGGTAGACTTTCTCCAGCTGTTCGGCACTCAGGTCATCACCGGGGGTGACTGTGTCGATCGTCGCTGAGACGTGATAGGTCGCTTTGTCGACGTTGTAGCGTTCGCGACCAAATTGGACGATTCGACGGAACAAAGCTTCGTCATGACGAGCAACGACGCGAAGCGCTTCGAGGTAACTCGTTCCGGCTGTCTTGACGTGGAATCGTCCCTGAGTCGCGCGAGCGAGAACTGCGTACATCGACAGCTTGTCGGACCCTGAGTGCAGACTCAATTTGTATGGGCCGAGAAGCTCAGCGATCGCAGCATGGTCGTGCAAAGACTTGTCGAGTGCTTTGACGTCCCCTTTGTAATCGACTCCTTTTTCGAGTTCGCCAATGAAGCGAGGAGCCAGGCTGACGAGCTTCATGCCCCCCTGAAGACACTGATCGGCGATGATGTAGTGCTCAGCGAGTGTCGTCGGCTGATCAGTTTCATCGACGGAGAGTTCGATCTCGTAATCAGCCCCTTTGTCCGTGTGGACTTTCTTGATGTAGTCGCCAAGCGACAAAGCTCGTTTGATCGCTGAGCCGTATTTGACTGCCGCACGCATGCATGCCTGTTCGTTCAACTCGATCGTTGATCCGGTTGGGAGATCAATCGTTTTCCCGAGGTAGTTTTCGTACCAGGTCGCTGTCTCGCGGGCGGATTCGAACTTCTCACGCAGAGTTGATTCGTCGTAGTCGTCAGCTTTCTGATCGACATCGTCAGACGGGTCAATTGTGAAGAACGTGAATCCCACAGCGGCGGTGACATCGACATCGGCGGGAGTTTTGAGATGGTCGGCATCGGCTCCGATTCGGCCGCCCCAGCCAGCTTGTTTGGCTCCGTTGAGAGCATCGTCCATCACTTGCTGAGCAGTTCGCTGAGTTCGCGTCATTTCGCGAATCGACTGCTGCGGGAAGATTGGTTCGATACCGTTTCCGGATCGTTTCATCGCTTCAACGTGACCGGGGGTTGCTAATCCAATTCGGTCACCGAAGCCGAAACTTGGAGACAATCCAAGTGTCGTGCATTTTTGTTGTTCGCTCATTGTGTTCTCACTTTGCAATGTAGAAAGCTCGCCAGACAGAGTGGGCGGAATTAGCTGCGGAAATATGTTCGAAACGCTTCGATGGTGTTCTCTGCGGCGGTTCGCGAGTCCGGAATCGGAAAGGCCTCTGCGGATGCGTAGCCGTCGAAGTCTGTTTCGATCATCGCGGCAGCAATGGGGGCGAAGTCCATGTGCCCGCGACCAGTTGCCTGCCGATTCGAATCAACGAAATGGACATGACCGATATATCCGCGGCCAGATCGAATTGCTTCAGCGAGATCCGCTTCCTCGATGTTCATATGGAAAAGGTCTGCGAGAAGTTTGACGTTCTTCGTCGTCAGAGTCTTCAAGTAATCCACGCCATGCGAAATGGTTGTGATGAGATTAGTTTCATATCGATTGAGCGGTTCGTAAATCAGCGGAACATTCTTTTGGGCAGCGTACTCTCCCAACTCGTTGAGAGCCTCTGCGAGAAGCGACAGGGCATCGTTACGGCTGAGATCGCCTCCCCAACGTCCCTGCATTGAGCCGATGATAGCTGGAGCATTGAACTCAGCGCCAAAGTCGATCATCTGGCGAATGAATTCTTTGGCTGCTTCACGTCGAGACTTGTCTGGGTCTGTCAGGTTGAGGCCATGTTTGACCATTCCGGCACCGGTTCCGACGGCGGCGACGTTGAGTTTGAACTTCTCAAGCAAGCTCTTCAGTTCAGCTCGATCGACCGTATCGTGAGATGGCGCGAAGATTTCGATCGCGTCGAATCCCAGGTTCGCGGCTTGCTCACAGGCGTCAGCAATTCCGTCCCAGAAGACGAACGGACCACCTCTGGCTTCTTCGACAAGACTGACCGTAATGGCTGACTGAATCATTGGTTTTCTTTCAGCTTGGAAGTTTCAGCGATTAATGTTTTAGTGCCGGCAAGTGTCAGGCGACTTCAATGACCGCTTTGATGACGCCGGATTCCGGTTTGGTAAATGACTCGAACTGATCGATAACGTCATCGAATGATGTCCGATGAGTGATCCACGGATCGGTGTTGATCGTCCCGCCTTCGATGAGTCGAATGATGCGTGAGAAGTCCCTCGGCAAGGCGTTGCGAGAGCCTTTGATCGTCATCTCTGGTTTATGAAGTGCAGGGTGCGGGAAGGAAACCTCAGCGGTCGTGATTCCGACATAAACGAGTGAGCCGGTGTGTGCGACGTACTGCAGGGCGCTTGACATCGAACCGTTGTGCCCGGTGGCGTCGGTGACGACAACGTATTTGTCTCCGTTGGTGATCTCGGCGACCTGTTCGAGTTCTGACCCGTCTCCCTTAAATTGAATCGTGTGAGCCACGCCATAAGTATCGCGGCAGAATTGCAGACGTGATTCCACCATGTCCATCACGGTGATGGTGGCACCCGTCAAGCGAGTGAATTCCAGCGTTGCCAGACCGATTGGACCAGCTCCGATGATCAGGACATGATCACCTTCTTGAGGGGCTCCGCGATCGCAGGCGTGGCAGCCGATTCCGAGTGTTTCAACGAGCGCGAGCTGCTCGTATGTGAGTTTTTCGGAAGAATGGAGCTTGTCGGCGCGGATGAGAAACTTCTCGCACAGGCCACCGTCGACCATGACTCCGATAACATTCAGCTTCTCACAGCAGTTGCCTTGCCCTTTGCGACAGGCATAACACTCGCCGCAGTTCATGTACGGTTCGACGCTACAGCGATCACCGGGTTTGACGTTTGTGACATCCTCTCCGACCTCAAGAACCTCGACACCGAGTTCGTGACCGGGAATTCGAGGGTAGCTGAAGAAGGGCATCTTGCCGAGATAGCCGCTGTAGTCGGTTCCGCAGATCCCCATTCGATGAGTCCGCACAATTGCCTGACCGGGGCCGGGTGAGCCGGGTTCGTCGATGTCGATCTTCTGAAAATGTTTAGGCTGACTGAGTTGGATGGCTTTCATGATGAACTCCGAGGAAAAAGCGTCTCAGTGGAATGTGTCTTGGGCATCTTCGTTTTGGATTTGGAGCGATTCAGATCAACCGAATGAGTTTCTGTTGAAAGGATCGCGTCCTCTTAAGTGCAGAGAAATCATGAAAATTGTTTAGGCTTCGACATCTGGAGTGTCATTGTTTTCGGGGCGTCCCTCGATGTAGAACCAGTTGTGGATCGGTTTGAGGATTTCAAGCACGTCGGCGAGTAGTGATTCGTCGATCGGTTCTTCGGACCAGTCCACCCATTGTGAAACACGATTTGGGTTGGCCGATCCGGTGACGCAGGTTGTGAAGTCGGGATTAGCGAGCGAAAACTGCAAAGCCAGTTTGGCGATGTCTGATCCATGCTTTTTGCAGTGGTCAGCAGCTTGCTTGGCGATCTCGCGGACTTTCGGAGTCGCTTTGTGCCATTCGGGGAGTGGTGCGCCGGTGAGCAAACGGGCTGAGAACGGAGCGGCATTCATCAACCCGACCCCTTTGTCTTTGCAAATCGGGACAAGCTCCAGCGCCATGTCGTTTTGCAACGTGTAGTGATTGTAGGTCAGAAGAACGTCGATGTCGCTGTTGGCGAGGACGTATTTGAACATCTTCATTGGGTATCCGCTGACTCCGATGAAGCGGACTTTGCCTTTCTCGACTTGCTTCCGCAGGGCAGGCAGAGTTTCGTTGACGATCTGAGACATCTCGACGAATTCCAGATCATGGCAGAGGACGATGTCGAGGTGATCGACTTTCATTCGCTCGAGGGAAATGTCGACGCTTTCTTCAACTCGCCGGGCACTGAAGTCGAAGTGTTGACCGGCGTAACGTCCCAGCTTCGTCCCGAGGTAATACGAGTCTCGAGACAGTTCCGGAAGAACGCGGCCCAGGAGCATTTCGCTCATTCCGCGTCCGTAGAACGGAGAGGTGTCGATGAAGTTCATCCCGCGTTCGATCGCGACATGAACGCTTCGAAACGCCTCGTTGAGGTCGATTTGTCGAAACTCCTGCCCGAGTGACGAGGCTCCGAACGAGAGTTTCGTCAACTCGATTCCAGTTTTCCCCAGAGGTCGTTTTTCCATGATCTGACTACATTCGAATGAAGAGATGCACGTTGTGGAGTGTGAATTTCGGACGATGATCGCAGCTGCCACCTGAAAGCGACATTGTCCGAACTGTGGTGGAATTATGCCAATCGATCAACGAACTTGAATGGCTAGACTTTACATTTGCATGTCAATTTTTAACATCGAGGAATGTCTGAATCGCGAGCACAACCTGCGCTTCCGGAATTCGTCTCTAAGCAAGTCACCGAAGCGAGACGGTTCTTTCTCAATCTGAATCCTGTGCGGGAGAGTCCGTTCGATGTCGTTTGTGGAGGAGTTGAAACGACCCGTCCGGAATACGTAGTCGACCGGGAAGACTTTCCGTATTACGCCGTCGAATTCGTTGCCGAAGGAGAAGGGACCCTGCATTTGGACGGCAACACGTTTCGGTTGGTCCCGGGGGTCATCTTTGCCTATGGGCCGGGCACGTCGCACACCATTCGCAGTCATAGCGACAACGTGATGCGGAAGTTCTACGTCGATTTCGTAGGAACTCAGGCTCTTCAAATGCTTGAGGAATCGAAATTGAGGTCGGCTTCAGAACACTTCGTGGCATTGACTGTTGGCCGCGTGCATGAGATTTCTGAGATCTACGAATTGCTCGTGCGGAATGGACTCAACAACGGACCGATGGTGACGCCAATCTGTAATTCGCTTGCGCAACTGTTGTTTCTGAAAGTTAAGGAGGTCAGTCTTCCGAGAGAGAACTCGATGCCGCAGGCGTATTTCACCTTCGAACGCGTTCGCAAACTCATCGACGAAAAGTTCCTGCACTTGGATTCCGCTCAAGATGTCGCTCAAGAGTGTGAATTGACACCGGTGCATCTTTCGAGGCTATTCAGCCGGTTTTCAGACTGCGGGGCATACCAATATTTGCTGAGAAAAAAAATGAACTATGCAGCTGGGCTGTTGATGAATGAAGGGCTACTTGTGAAAGAAGTGGCTGCGAAGTTGAATTTCGGAGACCCGTTTCGCTTCTCGCGATCATTCAAACGTGTTTACGGAATTGCCCCGACTGATCTCCTGCGAACACGCCGTTAGGGGATTCACATAGCTTCGAATTGTCCATTCAGAAATTTGGAAACGCAGTCGGTGCAGTACCAGCGGTCACGGATGAATCTCTTTGTCGTGTTTGCACAGCGGACTTCGAGATGAGACGCTGGATCTGATTGCAGGTTTAAAAACAGATTGCTTGAGAGGAAGATCGATGTCCGTGATTGCTGTGACTGCTGCCAGTGGTTCGCTCGGTTCCGAAATTGTGAAAGCGATTCGTCAACATTTCAGCGACGAAACTGTCATTGGTCTCGCTCGAACTCCAGCAAATGCGGAGTCGCTTGGAGTCGAAATTCGTCCAGGCGATTACACCAAGCCATCCGAGTTGGAAAGCTCACTGCAGGGAGTGAACACCGTGTTGCTCGTTTCCGGAATGGCTCATCCTGATGAACGGATTGGCCAGCACCGCAATGTCATCAATGCTGCCCTTACAGCAGGTGTTGAGAAGATCGTCTATACGAGTATTCAGGGGGCTGAGGAGGGGACCGGCTTCTCGCCAATCGTGCAAAGCAATCGGCAAACGGAAGCTGACATTCGCGACAGCGGGTTGCAGTGGTCGATCGGTCGGAACGGGATTTATATCGAGCCGGATATCGAGTACATCGACCAGTACGAGAAGAGCGGAGAGATCGCCAATTGTGCTGGGGGCGGATTGTGTGGGTACACCACGCGGCCTGAACTCGCCTTCGCGTATGCACAGATGTTGACAGATCGAAAGCACAACCAGCAGACTTTCAATCTGCATGGCGAGTCTCTAACGCAGCTTCAGCTCACGGACTTCATCAACGAAGCATTCGGGCTCAATCTGAGTTATCGGAAACTGACCGTCGATCAATATCGCGAAGATCGCATCGCCGAACTTGGCGATTTCCTGGGCAACGTGATTGCCGGAATCTACGAAGGAATTCAGCTGGGAGCGTTCGACAATCCAAGCCAGTTCTCGCATGCAGCAGGCCGCGAGCACGTCACTTGGAAGGACTATTTACAGAAGTTGAAGCAGGATCAATCCTGAACTCAGAAAATGATCGCATGCAGTTCCGCTAAGTGTGGTCGATGGCCAGTTGCGGTTGTGGAGATGGTTCGGAAGACGAATCTTCGTTGAGGGCTTCGGCGATGTCGTGGTGAGCTGCCTTAATGCCGAACAACCGTCCGTAGATGACGTAAAACGTCGGGACGAGAATCAAGACGAGCAAAGTCGACAGAGCCAGTCCGAAGCAGAGGCTGGTCGCCATCGGGATCACAAGTTGCGCCTGAAAGGAACGTTCCGTGAGGATCGGGAGCAGCCCCGCGATTGTCGTCAGCGACGTCAGAAGAACAGGACGGAAACGACGTTGCCCCGCTTCCACAGCTGCATCTTCGATCGCTATTCCAGAACGTGAACGGGCATTAATAAAGTCAACGAGCACGATGGAGTCGTTCACCACGACACCGGTCAAAGCGACGAGTCCCAGCATACTGAAGAGTGTCAGCGGCAATCCAAGTAGAGCATGTCCCCAGATGGCTCCAACGATTCCGAAGGGAATGACGCTCATCACGATGAGTGGCTGTCCGTATGAGTTGAACTCCATCGTCAGAAGCACAAATGTCGCGAAGAGAGCGACGAGCAATCCGATCATCAAGCTTTGGACAGACTCAGTGTCTTGCTCCTGTTGACCTTCCCAGCGAACACTCAAATGAGGGTACTTCTCTAGCAGACCCGGCATGTATTCGGCTTGAAGTTCAAGAACTGTCTCTTTGGCGTTGCCTTCGTTCTCGTCGATGTCGGCGGAAACGGTAATCGATCGCCTTTGGTCGATGCGGTTGATCTCGGAATATCCACGCTGAAAATTCAGATTCGCGATTTCTGAAATCGGACGCTGAATTCCGTCGCCGGGATCGACTCGGATTTCGCTGAGGCTGGCGACAGAGCGACGATCCTCTTCGGGATATCGCACCATCAGCTTAACCTCATGTCGACCTCGTTGAAGTCGCATGACTTCTTCCCCGTAGTACGCTGCTCGCACGGTACGGGCGATCGATTCGAGGGGAACGCCGAGTGCTTTTCCGGATTCTTTTTCAGTCAGTTGGATTTCTGTCTTTCCGGGGCGGGAATCATCGTCGACGTCTCTGACGCCCGGGTATTTGGCGAGTTCGATTTTGACGTCTTCAACAGCGGCTTCGAGTTCGGCCATGTGTTCCGCTGGAGCGAGCAGCTTGAATTCGATCGGTTTCCCGCCTGGTCCGCGGGCGATTGAACCAAAAGTAAGAGACTCAATCCCCGGAATTTCCCCGACAAGTTCTCTCCATTCGGCGGCGATTTCTTCGCTGGTAATGTTTCGTTGTGTGTTTTCAGCCAGTTGCACCTGCACGGAACCGATATGGCTTCCGGAATTCGCTCCCGATGCGCCAGGAGGGCCGCCGGTTTCCGCTTGCGCTCCGACTGTTCGCAAGACCGCGAGGATGAGCGGGTTGGCTGGTTCCGAATACTTGTCGTTGATGGCGTTTATGGCCGACTCGATTTCCTGTGTCGCTTGATCGGTGACCTGGCTTGGCGTTCCATCGGGGAAGACGATTTTTGCGATCACTTCCGGAGCATCGAGCTTCGGAAAGAAGACGCTCGGGACAGTTCCGTTGGCGACCAATGTCACTGAGCAGATGACGATGGTGATCGCGATGCTGACAGTGATCAGGGTGTTTGCCAGACAGAATCGAACGGTCGGCGTGTAGAAGGATTTGATAATGAAATCGAGAACACGATTCGTGAATTGCGTCAGTCCAGCAGTTAGGAAGAACGGCTTGTCGCTGCCGTGAGCAAGGTGGCAGGGAAGAATTGTCACACTCTCCAGCAGGGAGATGACAAGCATCGCGATCACCGCGAGCGGAAGGACGGCGAAGAACTTACCCATAATCCCGGATACGAAGAACATGGGCATGAACGCGAAGACGGTCGTAATAATCGATGTCGTGACGGATGGAACAACCTCAGCTGTGCCATCAATGGCAGCCTGAAGGTTTGGCTTTCCGAGTTCACGGTGTGCGTAAATATTCTCTCCAACCACAATCGCGTCGTCGACGACGATTCCGAGCGCGATCAGGAATGCGAACATCGAAAGCATGTTGAGTGTCTGATCGAACTGCCACAAAATGGCACAGGCTCCGAGGATCGAAAACGGAATCCCAATCGCAACCCAGAACGCGAGTCGAAATTCGAGGAACAGTGCAAGGACCATGAAGACGAGAAAGAGTCCTTGAAGACCGTTGCGTTTGAGCAGGTCGAGTCGGTCGCGGACGTCGACCGATGCGTCTCCCCAGACGGCGAATTCATAGCCGGACGGGGGAGGGTTCTCGTCGATGTAGTCTCGCACTGCGCTGGTCATGGCGAGAAGGTCTTCGCGGGCGGCAGCTTTAATTTGAATGGCCAGTCCGGGTCGGCCGTTGATGCTGGTGATCGATGGGGAATCGATGAATTCATCGTGCACAGTCCCGAGATCGTCGACTGTGAGAACGACTCCGTTTGGCCTGGTAATAATGGGAATGGCGGCAATGTCTTCCCCGTGGATGCGTTTATCTTTTCCTCGCAGGAGGAACGTTTCGCTTTCGTCGCGGATATTTCCTCCGGGCAATTCGAGGTTTCGTCGTCGAATTCGATTCGCCACGTCGGTCAGTGTAAGTCCATATTCGCGCAAGGATTGTTCGGGGATTTCCACGTCAATCTGATAATCACGTTCCCCCACGATGTCTGCGACGGAGACCTGCGGGATCTGCAGAAGGTCGTCTCGAATACTCTCGGTGACCGATCGGAGTTTTAATTCGAAGTCCTCGTCGTCAGAGCGGTTGGCGACAATCCCGACCGTGATGGCTGGGTTACGAAGCGTGACCTGTTGGACCTCCGGTTCTTCGGCCAAGTCGGGGAAGCTGGGGATGCGGTCAATTTCCGATTGGATTTCGTTGAGGACTTTTTGAACACTGGGGACGCTCGTTTCGACCTCGATGACGATATTGGCGGCTCCTTCCTGAGCGACTGATGTCACCTTCTTCAGGCCATCAACAGAGCGAATCGCTTCTTCGATCTTCTGGCAGATGCCCGATTCGACTTCTTCCGGACTTGCACCCGGATAGGGAACGGAGACGAGAATCATTTCCAGTTCGAACTGGGGAAACTCTTCTCGCCGGAGTTGCCAACCAGCGAACATCCCGACGAAGAGCACCACGACCATGATGGAGTTCATGGTGGGAGTGTGTTGAATTGCCCAGGCGACCATCGACTTCATAGGGAGTTCTCGTCACTGCTTGGTGCAAGGGATTCTGAATCGAGCGATGCTGACTCGGCAGCTTGTTCTTCACGAATCGGCATTGAGTCCGCGACGGCTGCCAGCGGGGAAACGACGATGCGATCTCCGACAGAGAGGTTGGAGGTAAGGTCACGAATGATCGCTCGATCTGCGATTGTGCGGGCGACAGTCACGGGAAGAATCTGCAATTGGCCATCTCGTGAAACCCACAGCTTTCCGCCGGGACGGACTGCTTCAATGGGAACGGACATCAACGAAGAGGTGATCGAAATCGGAATTCGAACCGTCACATACATTCCGCTGAGAAGTGTCGGGATACGAAAGTTGAGTTTTGCACCCTGCGATGATTCGACACGAGTCTGTTCCGGATCACTGACGAGCACTCGGCACGGAAAGGTGCGAGTCTCTTTCGTGAGCCCGGCTCCTTCAAAGCGATCGAGCATCCCCGACCAGATCGTTTCGACACCGCCAAATTCATAGACGATTTCGCACGGAACCGGCTTGAGTCGGATGGGATCGATCGCTGTCAGTTCATCAGAGGGGGCTGCTTGTGCAACTCCCGCTGTTTGCTGTTCCCAGATCCATGCCAGTTGGGCCGCTTCCAGCTCGCACCGAATGATCATGCGGCTTCCATCGCTGATGTGAACGAGATCCGTTCCAACTTGAACGTGGTCTCCTTCTTCAACGATTTCATCCACAATTCGTCCGGTGATTGGAGCAACGATGCGGCATCGTTCGACGTCGAGTTCCGCTTGTTTGAGTGTTGCGGCAATGACTTCGCGGCTGGCGAGTTTGGTTTGCTTTTGCTGCGTCATTGAACGCAGTTCATTTTGAAGGACTCGCAATTGATTTCGAGAGGCGAGTTCTTTGGCGCGTTCGTTATCGAGATCGGTGTCTGTCGTCGCTTCGCGTTGCCGCAGCCTTTCGACTCTCTGCAAATTACGGCGTTTGAGTTCGAGGTCTTCTTCGGCAAGGGAAATCAGCGTGGCCTGATTGTCCATGTCGACGTTGAGGGCTCGGATTTCCTCATCTGTCTGAGCAAGCTGCGCTTGAATTCGATCGACTTCCAGGCGATAGGAAATGTCTTCGATCTGAAAGAGTAAATCTCCCTCGCTGACGAACTGACCGCTGCGGGCCTTCTCCGACTTTTTGATGATGCGTCCTTCGACTTCGGTGCCGATCGTCAAGACGCGGTAGGACGAAGCTTCTCCGTCGAGGTTGATCTCAAATTGGCCGTCAAACTGTTCCACTTCGACCGTGCGGACGAGTGCTGCTCCATCTCCGTCGCGATCGGGTTCTTTGGGGATTTCCGGCTTCTGGCCGAAGACGAAAAATGTGAATCCCCCAATGGCGAGAATCATCACCGAGGCGAGGGCATTAACGAACAGTCGCACGATTCGACCGCTCGGACGTCTGATTGACAGCGAAGCAGAGATCATGTGTCTTTTTCCGAAGATGGATGATCGATCAAACCGTGAAGAAGTGTGTCGATGAAATGAGAAACGTATTCGCTCTGCGTGTGCCCGGTGGGGCTTGAACCGAGGATCTCCGTCAGCATGGCGGGGCCATGCATCGAAGTCAGAATGAGCATTGCCGTTGCTGAGTAGTCGACAGGCCGAATCAATCCTTTGGCTGCGGCTCGCTCGAGATAGCCAGACAGAATTCGTAAATCCCGCACCGGCGGGGGCTCATCGAATTGACTCATCAATTCGTGGATGTCGACACCGCTCCACCGCAAGACGTTCATCCGTTTCACGACGTCTACGAAGAAGATGGCAAGTTCGTCGAGGATTTCGCGCAGCTGAATCTCGAACGGGCGGTCATCCGGTCCACGTTCGACAAGATCGGTCCAGGTCTTTGCGGTACAGGGACCAACAGCCGCGATCAGCAATTCCTGTTTGTTGTGAAATCGCTTGAGAAGAGCTTGTCCGGAAACGCCAAGTTCGGCGGCGATGGCGTCGGTCGATACGGACGGTCCATGTTCTAGAAAGCACCGTTTGGCGGTCTCCAGAATCTGTTCATCGCTGATCGTTCGCGGTCGAACCAAAACCCATTCTCTCATTAGTTTGTTGTTACGTACAAACTAATTATTACAGAGACACGTTTTCGTCAAGATCAGTCCGATGAATTTTGTGTTCAGGAGACTTGGAACGCTTTGGGTTCAAACGCTTTCCGAGTGGTCGGAATTCGTGTCGATGATCCGAAGTGAAGTGGTGGAAAGTCTTTGTGACATCTCCATGGTCTTTTCAAGCTCATCGAGAAGAGAATCGATAACCTCTTGCTTGGAATTCCACAGGCTTTGCCAGTGCTGGTATTTCTCTTCAAGAGAAGCAGTCGCGATGCCCGGAGACGATGCAACCAGTGAGGAAATGGACCGCCTCCCGGTTGCACTTGAGTGGTCGTCATCAATGTGAGACATGACGCAAAAATCTCCGAGGGTTGGCGACCTGACGCCAGACTTTTCGACTAATGGGTTGGGGACGATTTCAACGAGTAGTAGCTGGTTGGTCAAAAATGACTGCGAACACCAACACCAGGGCAGGTTGAAGCTAAAACCGGGCACGAACAACATTAGTTGTCGCTGCTTTTAATTCCCTGGATGGTTTGCTGCACGCTTGCCGTGACAATTTGAAGTGGTCGCTCTCACTTCATCGACGTGTGAAATAGGTGGTATGAGCAGCATGGGTTGCCAGTGACGATATTTCTGTCCGCGGAGCACAGGAGGAATGGAGAATGTGCGTGACCGTTGCAGGCTGACTCAATTCGTGAGGAAGAACTTGCATTATCCGGATGATCCGCGCGACGCGTTTGGTCAGATTACTTGCTTCCACGCAGCGGGTAGAAAACGAAGCAGATCGGAAGCGATCATTGCGGGCTCTGTCAGTTCATTGGCAGCGAGGTCTCCAGCTAGTCCGTGCAAGTAGACACCGAAGCTGGCTGCTGAATACGGAGACATCTTCTGAGCGATGAGAGCGGATATGATGCCGGTCAGAATATCACCAGTTCCGCCAGTCCCCATTCCGGAATTGCCATTGGTATTCACGTAGGTCTGAATGCCGTCGGTCACGATGGTGGCAGGTCCCTTGAGGACCAGAGTCAGATCATGCTCTCTGGCGAATCGTGTGGCAGAGGCCTCCCGGTTTTCTTGAATGGCATCGATGCTCTGACCTGTCAGGCGAGCGAATTCGCCGGGGTGAGGTGTCAGAACGCGGGGCCCGTTGTGTTCGGAGAGTTGTTCTGGAAATCGTGCGAGAGAATTGAGGCCATCGGCGTCAACAACCATTGGTTGCAAAGTTGTTCGATACATCGTGGTGACGAGTTCATCGACTTCCGAAGACTGATTGAGTCCCGGACCGAGAGCAATCACGTCCTTTCCTTCTGCCTCCTCAATGAGTTGTTGAATTGCAGAGCCATCGATGACTCCCCACTCATCTTCGGGGAGTGGGATCGTCATGTACGATGGTTCGAAAGCAGCGACGATGCTGACGATTGAACGCGGGACAGCCAGAAAAACGAGCCCAGCCCCTGAACGGAGCGCAGCGACTCCCGTTAGAGAGACTGACCCGCTCATTCCGAAAGAGCCGCCGATGATCATGACCCGCCCATAGGTTCCCTTGTGGCCAGTCTTCGGTCTTGCAGGCGGTTTCGGTGGTGAGGAGTCGTTCATTGCTGCTCCTGTGTGGCTTGTTGCTCGATCGGAACCTAAGGAGATTTGCCGATCGACTTTAGGAAGTCGACTTCGGAGATGATTTCCACTCCGAGGCTTTGAGCTTTTTCAAGTTTGTTACCGGCTTGTTCTCCGGCGATGAGGGCCGATGTTTTTTTGGAGACGCTACTCGACGCTTTTCCGCCATGCTGTCGGATTAATTCGTGAATCTCATCTCGTGTGTGATGCTCGAGAGTGCCGGTGACGACGAACGTCTTTCCATCGAGAAGGGGGGCTTCGGCGGAGTTCTGGAGATCCGATTCTTTCACTTCGGTTCCGAAGTTGAGTCCGCATTCGCGAAGCTGTTCAATAATGTCGAGTCCGAAATCAGAGTGGAAGAATTGATGAACGGATTGAGCGATGACCGGTCCGATTTCGTGAACTTCGGCGAGCGACTCCTCTGTCTGCGAACGGATCGCGTCGATTGTTCCAAAGCGATTTTCCAGAACCCGGCTGTTGTTGCGGCCGACGTGCCGAATGTTCAAACCGGTCAATAATCGCCAGAGCGGGCGGTCTTTAGATGCATCAATCGCGTCGAGCAGTTTGTCGACAGATTTCTCACCGAAGCGATCGAGATTTAAGAGTTGTTCGCGGCGTTCCCGAAGCTTGTAGAGGTCTGCATATCCCTCGACGAGGCCTGCATCAAGAAGTTGTTCGATGACCTTGATTCCCATGCCGTCGATGTCCATGGCCTGCCGAGAAGCGTAATAGCGAAGACTCTCTCGAAGTTGAGCCGGACAAGCTGGATTGACACATCGGATGTAAACGCCTCCCTCGTCCTGCATGACCGGAGAATTACAGACGGGACAGCTTTCGGGAAACACGAATGCAATTTCATCGCCGGTTCGGAGGTGCTCCTCGACTCGGACAACATGCGGAATAATCTTGCCGGCTTTTTCGACGACAACATGATCACCGATCATGACTCCGAGGCGTTCCAGTTCATCTCGGTTGTGTAGACTCGAACGAGAGACGGTTGTGCCTGCGATCTCTACCGGCTTCAAGTGAGCGACCGGGCTGAGTGTTCCAGTTTTTCCAACCTGAATTTCGATACGTTCAATCTGTGTCGTCGCTTCATAACGTTCCCATTTATAAGCGATCAGCCACCGGGGGCTCTTCGAGGTGTTTCCGAGGAGTTCCCGATCGGCGAATGGGCTGACTTTGATGACCAACCCGTCAATTTCGAAGTCGAGTTCGTGCAGGTTCTCCATCATCGTCTGACAGTGTTCAAGTGCGGCGTCAATTCCCTGCCTTGATTGCACTTGTGGTGTCGTCGGGATGCCCCAGTTTCGTAGATGGCTGAGGTAATCCTGATGATCGCTGAATTGAACTCCGTCGAAGGCGCCGACTCCATGAGCAAAGAAGCGAACACGTCGGGCTGCGCACTGTTTCGGGTCGAGTTGCTTGAGTGCGCCTGAGGTCGTATTGCGGGGATTCTTGAAAGCTTCCCGTCCCAGAGAGTCCTGAGTTTTGTTCAGTTCCACGAAGTCAGAGTTGGCGATATATGCTTCTCCCCGGACTTCAAGCAGAGCGGGTGGATGATCGGTGTCGAGTTTCAAAGGGACTCCGCCGATCGTCATCGCGTTATGTGTGATGTCGTCACCCCGCTGACCATCACCGCGAGTCACTCCTCTGACGAGTCGACCATTTTCGTACACCAGTGCGAGAGCCACACCATCGATTTTGTATTCCACCGAATAGTTGACTTCTTCGACGTCGAGAAGTTTCCGGACTCTCTGATCGAATTCGCGGACTCCTTCAATTGAGAAGACGTTGTCGATCGAGAGCATCGGCAAGCGGTGCGGAACGGTTTCGAAGCCCTCGATCGGTCCTCCTCCCACTTTGTGAGTGGGACTGTCGGGAGAATCGAGTTCCGGGAATTCTTTTTCGAGTGCTTCGAGTCGCTTGAGAAGTTGATCAAATTCCCGATCTGTGATTTCCGGGGCTGACTCGACGTAATACAGGCGGTTGTGTCGTCTGATCTCCTCTCGCAGATTCTGCACTTCGTTCCGGGGGAGGTCGCTCATTTGAAGAACTCATCTTTCAGCAATATGGAGACAGAGATATAGTGCAGAATTCCGCCGGAACAAACATCTGCGACGTGCAATGCTTGGGAGAGTGTAGCACTCGGCGAAAAAGTTCTGCCAGTTCACGTGGAATTGCGATCTCACTGCGGTCAGTCATCAATTTTAGAAGTTTCCAGCGAAAATCGAGGCGCACGGATGCGAGTCATCGCTGTCATGAATCAAAAAGGTGGTGTCGGCAAAACCACCACGAGTGTGAATCTTGCTGCCGGACTTGCGCAGCAAGGTAAGCGGGTCTGTGTGATCGATCTCGATCCCCAGGCTCATGCGTCGCTCCATCTTGGAATCGACGTTGCTGGCGGGACCAATTCGATTTACCAGGTTTTCGCAGGCGGGAAGACGTTCACTGAGGTGATCCAACTCGTTGAGAAAAATCTTTGGTTGGCACCCGCAGATATCGATTTGGCTGCCACCGAGTTGGAACTCGTCGATGCTGATGGTCGAGAGTTCGTGCTTCGCAAGGCACTTGCAGCGGCGGGTGCCAGCGAGAAATTCGATTACATTGTGATGGATTGTCCGCCTTCGCTGGGCGTTCTCACGATCAATGCTCTTTCGACCGCGACCGAAGTTTTCATTCCACTGCAGCCGCACTTTTTCGCTCTGCAGGGACTTTCAAAACTCTTCGAAACAACCGCACTCGTGACTCGTCGCCTCAATCGAGAACTGCGCGTGTCAGGGGTTGTTCTGTGTTTGTATGAGACAGGGACTCGGCTCGCTGCGGACGTGACGGATGATCTCATGTTCTTCCTTGAACAGAGCGATCCCGAAGCACCGTGGGCGAATGCTCAAGTGTTCGCGTCGAAAATTCGACGAAACATCAAGCTCGCAGAAGCTCCGAGTCACGGAACCTCAATCTTCAAATACGATCCAGCATCATCGGGATCGCAGGATTATCGAAACCTTGTGATGGAAGTGATCGCCGCCGAACAGCAAAAGCGTTCCACGGATCAACAACCCTCACAAAAGGCCGCCTGATTGGAATGTTTTCCGATCAGAGTCAATTGGTTGCGCCGTTCGATTCACAGCGGTGATGAAGCTTCGTTCGCAGGAACAGAGTGCGAAGGATGCACGATTGAAGCTTAGCCGGTTGCGAGAGTCGTCTCTTGAATCGGGCCGAGTTTTGGAATCGTTCCGTCTGATTCCAGCTCGATGGCTTCTTCTCGGATTTCTTGGAATCCCTGGTGTAATGGTCTGAGAACTTTGAGGGCGTTCGCGACTCCATCCGACGTGTGCTGCGCCACTTCATCAATCATATACAGGCAGAGTTGTTGAATCTGGGCGGCGATCTCGTTCTTCTCGGATTCGATACCTTCGAGGATGCAGACGAGCAGCTTCATCGCTCTGATCTGTGATTGAACGGCAAGAATCGTTTCTCCGGCATCCAATTCAGCCGACATCGAAACGAGGGTCTCTTCAGCGGCGCTGTACAGACTCAACAGCATGTCGATCCGCGTCCAGTCTCGAAATGTCGATGAGCGATAGGGGCTGTAGTGCGGCATTCGGAACGTCTTTTCATTCTACGAGAGGGGAGGGGCTGAACGAGTCTTCTCAAGAGTGTTCGTTCGAAGAATTCGTTACGAGAACTTAAGTTGCGAAACACTCGCCAGTTGTGAAGCCAGAAAACTGCTCGTGTTCTGCAGTTCACTGATTGAGGACTCCAAGGCAACGAACTGCGCGATGAGATCCTGTTGTTGCTCGTCGAAGAGGGACTGCTGGCGTTCGATTGTTTCTTCAATGGTGAGAATTCTGCGGTCGTATAACTCACGTGCTGTCTCGAGTTGACCGAACTCGCTTCGAGTAAGTCGTGAGATCAGATCCCCGAGTCGGGACGCGATGCCTTTCGTCACCGTGACCTCCGCATCTGTTCCAGCGACGACCTGATTGGGTGTCAGAGTCACACGAAGTTGAAGATCGCCCGTGTTGGCGTTGTCCGCGTTCCCGATTAACAAGCGACCGCGACCTGTGGCTGTTTCGACTTGTCCATTCACTATGAATTGACCTGCGACATCAACACCGGCATCGCTCGGGGTCTGAGTCAGTCCGAGTTCCGACAGTGCTGTTCCATCGAGAATTGCGATCTCAGAAATTGACCCGAAGCTGTCAGATTGAATTCTCAACTGGCCAGAGGAATCGAGCGAGACCGAAACTTGTCGCCCGGTTAGATCAGATTGTTGATTGATGGTTCTTTCAAGAAGATCTGTCAATTCGGCGGCGGTGTAGTCGCCGGGCTGCAAAGTGATGTCTGCAGTGGCTCCGTCGACTTTAAGACGAAGAGTATTGTTGGCAGAGTGAATATTTGTCGAAGCTCCAATACTGGTGTCTCCTGCAATCACAGCTCGTTCAGCAGCTTGAGTGATATCAACTTCATAAGCTGAGTCACTGGGCAGAGTTCTTGAAGATCCCAGCAGGAAGTTGACATTAGGATGAGTGCTGTCGCCAGCGAGTGTAATCAGTCGGATCAGATCTCGATCGCTAATCTCAGCGTCTTCGCCCGCGAGCACAGATTGAAGCCGACCGGAGTTCACGGCAAGCCTGCCGCGATCGGTAACTGAAATCCCCAAAGCCGAGAGTCGATTTGCATGGCTTCCAACATTTGGGACGACATCAAGCAGGAGCGTTCGAATCTCGTTCTGAATTGAAATTGCCGTACGGTCGCCGTTCAATAAGCCAGCTTCATCCGTCTCGGCATTGTATCGGACTAAGTTATCCGTGAATTCCATGAGCCCATTAAAAGAGTCCACAAACTCCGTGATCGCTTCGAATGCAGGTTCGGTGTTCCGAGCGACTCGGACTTCAATTGGCTTTGTGGCATCCGCTCGATGCAGATCAATCGTCACCCCTTGAATCACGTTGTCGAGCCGGTTCGTCGAATGATTGATCGTCAACGCTCCCGGGCCATCTCCTAGTTGCACTTCAGCACCTGTCGCGGCCTGCACTGGGTTATCAAAGTCGAATGTTGGAGATGTTGCCGACCCTGATGTTGCTCCCAGACTGTTGGTGATTTGGATTGAGTTTGCTGTCCCGGTGGACTTCGCACTGAGAAAGATCCGGTAAGGAGTCGTCCCGCCAGAGTCGGAATGGATAATTGATGCATCGACTCCAGAATTTGAAAGATTGATTGCATCAACAAGTCCTTGCAGTGTGTTGTTAGAGGAATCGATCGTGATCGTACTTTCGGCTCCCGATCCAACACGCAGGCTGAGAGTCCCTTCGGTGATGGCTGAGTCAGCCTCTTCGAATCCGTTTGAGACGACCTGATGCGCCCTGGCCAGTGAATTGATTGTCAGTTGATACGAGCCGATCGTCGAATTCGAAGTCGCGGTGGCTGAAAGAGCACTTTCGTCGTTGACCTCAACGGTTCTCGCTCGGAAAAGTTGACGTTCCCCTTGGCCTAATCGCGTCGATGCGGATTGGAGAGCCAATAGCTGCGCTTCCAGGGAGTCGTAGGCGGAACGTTGTGCAATTGCGTCCTGACGGCGAACATTCAATCGGTCAATCTGCGTTTGCTGGATTTCAAGCAGACCGTTGACGATTGACTCCGTGTCAATCCCGGTGATCAGTCCATCAATTGTCAACATGCTGGCGACCTGTTCGAACCCGTATGATTGTTCAGAGAAACTGACTCGACGATATAATTAAATCACTGACTAAAGCTGTCGTTCTCTAATCATTTGCTACTCAGTGTTCTATAAATTCAATGCAGCTACTTTGGTGCTCCCCAAATACCGACCCGTCCACGAAGTCCATTTCATGACGGGTCGAGGGGAATAAGTGGGGTGAAGGATTATCCGAGGAGAGACAAGACGAGCTGCGGCAACTGGTTTGCATTCCCCAACACAGCAGTCCCGGCTTGAACAAGAACTTGCTGCTGAGTGAAGTTCGCAATCTCCTCCGCGAAGTCTGTGTCACGGATGACCGATTCCGCATTCACAGTGTTCTCAAGCGTTGCTCGCAAGTTGTTCGCAGTGGCATTCAACGTGTTTTGTTGGAACGCCCCGAGATCACCTCGCAAGTTCGTAATGTCGTCGATGGCAGCATCCACGACAGCAAGTGCATCCTGGGCTCCAGCACCTGTGGTCACATCAACTTCGCTCAGATTTCCAAACTGATTTCCGTTGACGCCAACTCCGAGTGAAGATGGATTCACTCGACCGATCGCGATATTCGCTGTCTGGTTGGCGTTGGCTCCGATCTGGAATGTCAGCGAGTTCACCGAAACCGAAACGGCACCCTGGGCTCCTGAAACTGTCTGTGTTGCGTTTGAAGGATCAGTTCCCACCTGAATCTTCAATCCCTGAGCAGCTCCGGATGTCGCACTAAGTACATTTCCGGAACCGCTGGCTGCGACGCCATCGATTGTTCCTGCGATGTCAACACCGGAGTCAGTCGAAACACTGTTGCCGAATCCGGAGCTGTCAGCTGCAGCTGCAACATCTGAAACAACACTGATGCTCGCGTTGGTGCCAAAGTTCGCACTGGAAAGACGTGTGTTTCCAGCCACGTCTTCAGCAGTCACCCCTGTTTGCGAAGTGAATTCGTTGATGCGATCGACCACTTGAGATTGAGTCAATCCTGCGTTCAAGCTAATCGCGACTCCGTTGATCGTCAGGTTTTCAGCCCCGGCCAACGCAGACGACTGTGCTGTTCCGTTCGTTATTGTGGCTTTCTCAGCAGCCGCAGAAATCGCGACGGCATATGAACCGGCGGAGGTGTCGTTTGTTGCCTGAAGGAACGTAACGTCTGTATCGTTCGGAACGCCATTGATTCCCGCAGATCCGTCGAGCAGCTTCTTTGTAAGGAACTGAGTGTTGTTGGCGATTCGATCAATCGTGTCGAGAGCGTTGTTGATCTCCGACTGATTCGCTGCCAGGGCGTCCTCATCATTGATACCGGTGTTGGCGGAATCGATAGCAAGTGTTCGAACCTTCAACAGCAGTGAATTAATCTCTCCCAATGCTCCTTCAGCAGTCTGGACGAGAGAGACAGCTTTCTCTGTGTTTTCGATCGCCTGCTTCAATCCGGAAATTTGAGCACGCTGTTTCTCGGAGATCACAAGAGCGGCTGGTCCGTCTGCTCCCCGGTTAATCTTAAGACCGGAGGAGAGTCGCTCAACGGATTTTGTTAACCTCGAGTTTGCACGCGTCAGATTATTCTGAGCGTTCAGTGACGTGACGTTGTTGGCAATCGTGAGACCCATATTCTAACCTCTTTCATGGTTTGTTCGTGTCGATCGAATAGATGCCTCGTGCTCTTGTCCGTCTAATCCGTCAGGTGATTCTTCATCACGAACGGTTCAAAAAATAAACTCTTTCAATGACGAAGTGGCGAGGGATTCCGCAACTTCGCGTGTTATCAACTGACCTGATCGAAAACGCTCGATGGCCAGTTGAATTGCCTCATCATCTTGTTCCGGAAGCTCACGCAGCTTCTCGATGAACGACGGGAACTCCTTCGCAGAAACGGCGGACTGCAAAAAACTTGCGGCCTCGTTCTCACGGTTGCTGACAGACGTTGCATCGCCAGACCGCCGGGACGGCTGTGTGTGTGGCCCGGTTGGTGGCGAATACGGGTGCTGGTCGTCGTGAATTCTTTGAATCTGCATGGATCAGTCTCCGACTTGATGTGACGCGAGAGTTATCGAAGCGCTTGTGCGAAACTTGCTCGAAATCTTTTGCTCAATTTCAACCAGAGGAGTTCCGATGACATTATCGCGAATGTTGGGGATGTATCGGTCAGTTAAAAGAGACAATTAGAACGTCTCTATCCTGTCCTCTCGAAAACGGAATTCGTCTACATCGTTCATTGGTGCCTCGGTTGCGGTTTGCAATCGAACTGTGTCAACGATTTCAATCGATGCAAAAGATCAGGGATCACTATGAGTCAGCTACGCGTCCTTGGACTCTGGCTGTGCATTGTCGGCTTCGGAGCGATCGGAGCGTGGGGCAGTATGTGGCTTCGCGAAACACTCGAGATGTCGACACAGCGAAAACAAGAGGCTTTGGTCGATCATCACTCAGAAGTCGATGTGGACTACTCAAGTGAAGAAGGTCATCAAGGACTTATTGACATCGAGCAAGTCTCGCCCATCGGCAAAAGCTCGACGGATTGGACAACCAGTTCGAAGTCGCTGACTCCGTCGATGGACTTGTCGTCAACGCTTCAACAGGCGGATCAGTTCATTGTGAGTGGGAACTGTCATGCGGCCTTGAGGCTATTGAGTCAATCGCAGTCTGAACACTCATCTCAATCGGATGAGCAAACGCATAGACAGAAACAAAACCCCGGAGGTAGTGAAGTTGTCTTTCCGCCAGAAGTTTCGCTGAGGATCGCGGCGTGTGCTGAGGAACTTCGCCGGGATGCAGAAGCACTCCAACACTACGAATCAGTTATTCGGAAATCGACGTTACCGAACATGCGTCTGACAGCGACTCTTGGGAAGTGTCGGATTTGGAGTCGGCGCGGAAATCGAAAACTTGCCTCAGAAGTCTTATGCCATGAAGTTCTCAACTCTGTTGGACCTGATCAGCAACGGGTTCACGAGAGACTCTTTCATCAATGGGCACAAACGATTTCCCAAATCGTTTACGAATCTCTTTACACAGGAACACTCACTTCTGACCTCGTACTTGTGCGGCCAGAATTGCGTATCACAGCTGAAGAACTTCTTCGTGATGCAACAGAAATGGAAGAAGATTCTCCGCCACAGTTTGAAAATCCGCAGTCCGTTCGGACGACGTTACGACTGGATGACGAAGTGGAGGGGATTTATGTCTCGCTCCGTTTTGAAGACGCATCGGTGCAGCAGATTCTTCAAGAGCTTGCAAAAGAACTTGGAGTCGACCTGCAAATTGCAGATGGGTTTCGTGAAAGAAGTGAGGCTAGAACTACTTCGATACGAATTTCGGAACTCCCCGTTTCGATTTTGCTCGATGCAATGTTGTTTCCAATAGGATACCAATGGGAGCAGTTAGAAAACGTGATTCGCGTTTGGAGATCCGAGGAGAACGACAATGCAAATAAACTCGCTCGACGAGAACAGGCTCGTAGAGCACTGCGTTATTGCTCAACCGTTTTTCCGCATCACTCTTCAGCAATCGTTTCACGTCTTCATCAGGCAGCATTCAGCGTCCAGGCTGGAGACGTTAGCTCCGCCAAGCATGAACTTAGCACTTTGGTGATGGAAGGGCCATCGGGCGAACTGAGAGACGCGACATGGCTCAACCTGGGAAAGTGTCAACTTCTTGAGGATGACGCTGAAGCTGTTAACAGCTTCTTCAAAGTCTTCGATGTTGGTGTTACAAGCGAAATTGATGCTGCTGCTGGCTGTTTATTGGGCCGACTTTTGTTGCGAAATGACCGAGCGCGTGAAGCTGTTGTTCCGCTGCGGAAGGGGCTTGCCATGACGGGCGATACGATTTATGGGCCTCAGCTGAGTTTGCTACTCGCATCCGCATTATTAATGTCCGGTGAGCCAACGTTAGCAAATGAAGTGTTGATCGAAGAGTCAATGTCAGTGGAGTCTCAGCGAGCACAATCGGCTTTACTCGTGTCGCTAATTCGTCTCCAACATGTCAGTCAAATCGAAAAACGTGAAGCGTTGGCTGCGGACCTCCTGCGAGCGTATACAAACCTCGATCTGACGGAAGCGCAGGAGGAACACTGGTGCTATCTGGCGGCGATTGCGGCGAACGAGTTGGGTCTTACGAATGAAGTGGAACGGCTGTGCACCGAAGCTCTCCAAGCCTGGCCAGAGATTGCATTGAAGACAAAGTTGCGTCGACTTGTTCAGCGAGAGGGAACTGCCACAGGCGGTGTGAGACAAGTGATTCATTCGAGTGAATCGGAATCAGACGGATTCGTTGTTTTGGTTGGCAACGAGAGTGCAGTCGAGCTCGAAGAAAAATATCGGCGGTGTCTTGAAGTGGTTGCTAACGATCAGGAGGAACGGATGAGCCGCCGGGAAGCACTGCGAATAATGGGAAGAATTGAACAGATGCGAGGTAATCACCGTGAGGCTATACAATGTTTCAGTGGATTGATTCCGATCGAGAACGATGCGGAACTATCAACTGATAGGAACTAGTCGTTGAAGTGGGGGGCGAATGAGTTGAACAGTTTTCCAATAATATGATTGGGTTCTACATGAGATGTTGTGCCGCTGAAACTGTTCGTCGCTGTCTACTACTAACTTGGATAGGGAGTAACTTTGTGTGCCGGTTGTTAGTAGCTGCAGTTCTTGTAACCGTCTTGTTGTCAGCTAATGTTGGTTTGAGTCAAGGGAACTCACAGCGTTCGAATGTTCCAACTCCTCCAGAGCCGGGGCTTACTGGTCTTCAACCATTGGAAATGGATGATGCGGACGTGCGAGATCAAAAGCACGAAAAGTTCACTGAGCTGAGAGACCGAATCGAACAACTCGGCGAACTGCTGAGGCTTCATCGTTCTGCATCTTCGAAAGGGACGATAGAAAATCTTCCAGCGGCAGTCGGAGAAGGTTTCCCCGAGGCCCTTCCTAATCCACGGGAAGATCAAACTCCTGATGAAACGGGCGGGAGCAGGGAAGAAGCGTTTGGAGAACAGAAGAATTCGCCGTTGCAAGGTTCAAGAGTGGAAGGAGAAGCTAAAAGGGATGGTTCAGTCGATGGTGCCATTGACCGTGTCGCTTTGGCATCGAGTCTGTTTGCGAGTGGTGAGTATGAAACTTGTGTTCAAACGATCCAGTCCATTGACTTCGCAGCGCATCGCACCGAGATTCGGCGATGGCTCACCTATCTACATGCGGGGTGCTTGAGAAAACTGGGTTCGGATGATGAGTCGAAGAGATTCTATCGAAAGATTGTCACCGAAGATCCCGAAGATTGGTTGGGAAATCAATCGCGATGGTGGATCGATCAAATGTCCGAAAAGTCAGAGCTTGAGCGGAACTTACATGCTTTGACTCAGTCGCTGGATCAATGGAGGATCGAAGTCGATGGCTTACTCAAATCCAATTAGCGAGCCGCAGTTGTTGGTGATCCTGCAAAGACTCACAAACGTCGCCCGCCACGGGGCGCAAGTGGTTCAGGAATGTCTCAGAACCGGACGAGTTGAATCCTGCCATGAGCTACTGGAGCCGACGATGGCACTCGTGAAGTCTCTCGATCCGGAGATGCGTCAGGGATTGAAGGCAGTTCTTAGCGATCGTGCAAACTTATCTTCAATGGTTAAACAAACATGTGCATCTTATCAACAAGTGCTTGAGCAGTTCCTTTCGCAGATCGCGGAAGTGGAAAACGAACTCCGAAGACGGAGATGCAGACTTCAGCCAGCAGTTGATGACAGCCTGACTCGTGCGCGGGCTGCGCAAGCCTACCGTGCGCAGAATTCTTAAATTTCAGTAGTCACGCAGCGAGCTCGTGGCGAGAGTTGAAGGTAATGGTTCAGGTAATGGTTCAGGTAATCTCAGAGAAGTCCGAAAAGGAAGTTTGAGAGTGATCTTTCAGTCGCGAGTCATGAAAACGTTGATGCAGCGAGCGCAGCACTTTGCCCGTTCGTCTGCTGCTGTTCTAATCAACGGGGAGAGCGGGACCGGGAAGGAACTGTTCGCGAGAGAGATTCATCGGCAGAGTTTTCGGGCCGAGAAGCCGTACGTCCAAGTCAACTGTGCTGCACTTTCTGAACAACTGATTGAAAGTGAGTTGTTTGGCCATGAAGTCGGAGCGTTTACCGGAGCTGTCGCATCTCGGGCGGGGCGATTGGAAGAAGCGAAGGACGGAACGCTGCTCCTGGATGAGATTGGCGAGTTGCCGATGCCATCACAGTCGAAACTCTTGCGCGTGCTTGAGGAAAGGCAATATCAACGCGTGGGAAGCAATCGTCAGCTCGATGTGCAAGCACGAATCGTTACTGCTACGAATCGAGAACTGGGACTGGAAGTGCAGGAGAAGCGATTCCGTGAGGACCTGTGGCATCGCCTAAACGTGCTCACGCTGACGATTCCGCCGCTACGCGATCGCCGCGATGATATCCCACTGTTGGTGGACTTCTTCCTCAAACGGTTTCAACTTGAAGGAGAGCAGCGGGTAGAACGAGTGTCCTCTTCGGTGATGCGGCAACTGCTTCAGTACTCGTGGCCGGGTAACGTTCGTCAGCTGCGGAATTCGATCCTTCGTGGATGCGTGCTGGCGACTTCAACTGAAATCACATCGATTGAATTTCCGAGTGAAAGTGATTGGAGAGAGTTGGACTTTCAAGTTCCGGACAGCTTAAATGATCTTCCGTTGGAAGAGATCGAACGTCGTGTGATCATGTCTCGGATCAGTCGCTGTGGAGGAAACAAGTCGGCCGCTGCGGAGACGTTGGGGGTGACTGCAAGAACGCTTCGAAACAAGATGGACCGGTATCGTAAACTCGGATTGATGAATGATGAATGCGATCCACAGCATGATCGATTCCATTCAGGCGATGTGACTGCTTATGGAGCAATGAGTCCTTCGCGAATGGCCCATCGGCATAGCTGAACTCGATCGCGGATTTTCAAGCGGCCCATAATTCGGAATTTATGACTTTCAATCGCTTTGTCAGAAACATCCATTATTGAAGCAATGTCTTTGACTCGAAGTCCTGATGCGAGGTGTGTCAGTACTTCCAGTTGCCGGTTGGTGAGTCCGCTGAAATCTGTTCGACGGGAGACAGTTAACTTTCCGGTTCGATCTGATGAAATTCGCTCTTGAAGACTTGGCGAAATTGCAGTGCCGGTCACCATGAGTACTTCGAGCGAGTTCGCAATCTGGTCGGTCGTGTCTGCGATTGAGAGGAAACCGCGTACTTGATTTTGGATGGCGATTTGAAGTTGTGCGTCGGTGAGTGACTGCGCGAGCAAAGCGATTCGGCATTCGCCAGTTCGAATTGAGACTGCTTCACTCAACTCGCGAAAGCCGCGTTGATAAAGCTCTCCGTCGACGAGCAGGATTTCCGGAGCCAATTTGGCGATCTGGTCGAAGCTGTCGTGAATCGTTGTGGCTCGTGCAATCACTCGGAGGAATCCGTATCGGTGCAAAGCCAACGGAAGTGATTCAAGCCATGCACGTGATGAGTCAATCATCATCACGTGAATTGGTTTTGAGCCGCCGGATTTCTGGCCTGATGATGTCTGTTCAACTGCTTGCAGCATTAGATTCTCTGTTCTAATTCGGAATGCGAACGATGTCGGGAGAATCTATAGTCGCGATCTTCAATCGTCGGAAGATCGAGCATGCATTGACTAGCTGGTCCAGTCATCTTGGCGCTGACTGGAGCCCAGAGTTTTTTCCATCACACAAACAGAATGAAGTGAAAGAACGCATTCGTGCGGGAGATTCGCAGTGTGTGAAGAGTATTTTCATTCACGCATGAGGTGCGACACTGCAGTTCATCAGTTGTGGGCTTCGATTCGGCAACATCGGCGAGTTGAGTGTGAGGCACGCTGATGAGTTTAATCAGTCCTGACATACAGCTGATGAGCCGTTTCGGTCGCGCAGTTCGCGTACTGCTCTGGTTTGCTCAGTTCGACTCGAGGAAACCAATCTCGGACACGGAAGCCCACGGTCCGCTGTTGAAAGCTGATTTCGTCCTAAAGAGGACGTATCGCCCCTTTGCTTCGGGAAATTTCAGTTCCTGTGAGTTTTTCTTCTTCTCAAATGAGGAAGTTAAAACGGGGCGACCGAAGGACTCTGGATCGTTGGAGACGAAGAGGTCGAATTCTCTGACGGCCCCGTTCCATCCCTCATCCTGACGTGCGAGGTATCGCAACCCGGAAAGCGAACGTGATTTTCCGAGGTCGATGACGAGTTCGTGGGGATGTTCCTGACGAGCAGGTTGGAATTCGGTGTGCCAATGTGTTGCTGGGTTTCCGTCGATCGCATGTTGAGCGAGTTTGGAGTTGCCTTCAGCCTGGCTGCTGAATCGAACGACTTTCATCGACTTCACGTCGACCAACCCGCGTCGATCCAGATCGTGTTTCACCGAGGATGACTTAAAGTTGGCTGGAACGTTGTCTCCAAATTTCGCTCGCCGATCCTTTTCGTGCAGATCTCGATTGAAGAACGTTCCCTCGACGACGGGCGTGTGAGCGCTCTCAGCCATCGCGATCATTTGCTTCAGCACGTCAGGATGCTTGTCCGCAATGTTAGATTCTTCACTCGGGTCGGACTTCAGATTGTAGAGTTGCCAGTCTGCCTCGGGGCGAGCGCGGAATGTTTTCCAGTCATTCCACAGAACGGCGGTTTGGTTGCCGATTTCCCAGTAGAGAAATTCATGTTGTGGCTGCTCTTTGCCGAGCAGTTCGGGAAGAATTGAGATCCCGTCAATGTCTTTCGGAATTGCAATTCCTGCGACATCACAAGCTGTCGGAAGCAGATCGGGGAAATACCAACGCAAGTCACTGATTCTGTTCGGGGCGATATGGCCGGGCCAGCGGGCGATCATCGGAATTCGGAGACCGCCTTCATACAAGGTGCCCTTCGTTCCGCGGAATTCGACTCCAGTTTCTGGGTGAACGTTGGCTCCGAAAAAACCACGTGGGTGGTCTGCACTTTTGAAATAGTCGTTCCCTCCGTTGTCGCCACTGAAGAAGACGAGAGTTTTCTCATCCAGATCGAGTTCTTGAAGAAGATCCAGGATTTCACCGACATTGCGGTCCACCATCGTGACCATGGCTGCGTAGCGCTTTGCGGATTCAGGCCAGTCTTGGTCTTTATAGATTTGCCAGGCTGGATCGGAGTCCGGAATGTCGAACAGTCCGTGCGGAGGTGTAATTGGGAAGTACCCGAAAAATGGACGGTCCTTGTTCTTCTTCAGGAAATCGAGACCTTCTTCCATGATGACATAATGGGAATAGGTTTCGCCTTCGCTGAGTCCGTGGTTGTTTTCGAGAAGAACCTCTTCGCTGTTCTTGATGATGTAAGGGGGATAGTAGCTGTGGGCGTGAACCTGATCGTAGTACCCAAGGAAGATGTCGAAACCATGGTCCTCCGGAACGCCGGTTGATCCGCGGCCTCCACATCCCCACTTTCCAAATCCTCCGGTGGCGTATCCCTGGTCATGGAGCAGCGACGCCACGGTTTCCTCTTCGGCTCTTAAAGGAGTTCCGCCGCCGTTAGATCTTACGGAGGTGTGACCCGAATGCAGACCTGTCATCAGGCAGCAACGAGTTGGAGCGCACACCGACGATCCGGCGCGAGCGTTCGTGAAAAGGATTCCCTCTTTCGCCATTCTGTCGATATTAGGGGTTTCGATCTGAGTGTTCCCCATGCATCCCAGTTCGTAGTAGCCGAGTTCATCTGCCATGATGTAGATGATGTTTGGCCGCGATTTTTCACTCCCTTCTGTCTCCTGAGCATGGAGAGAGGGGCCGATCATCAGGATGGCGGTGAAGAGTAGGGCGAATCGTTTCATGGACATCCGGGCAACTTTCGTCAACAGGATTGAAGCAGTCTGTGAGGGCTCACATGAGTGCGGGGCAGCGATAGGTGATTAGTCAATTAATTCTCGCTTCGGCCTACTTGGCGAGGTCGACGCAAATGCATTCACGGCCGTTGCGGATGTAGGCTCTTTGATTTGCGTAGGCGGGCATACTCCAGACGACATCTCTTCCGAAGGCTGTGTTCGTCTGGTCGATGACTTTGGCCCGGTCGATTTCTTCGTAGCCATCACGCGACATTTTGGCGATGACGAGTTCGCCGAGTTCGTTGAAGATCCAGTATCGATCTTCCTGGCGAACGAAGAATGCGGTTCCTGAACCGATCGGTCGATCAGTGTTGAGCAGTTCGCCGGTGTGCCAGATGCGGTTGCCATTCATCATATCGACT
Organism: Thalassoglobus sp. JC818; assembly: GCF_040717535.1. Taxonomy (NCBI): domain Bacteria; kingdom Pseudomonadati; phylum Planctomycetota; class Planctomycetia; order Planctomycetales; family Planctomycetaceae; genus Thalassoglobus; species Thalassoglobus sp. JC818. Next base: position 53,352 of record NZ_JBFEFI010000008.1, on the reverse strand, counting down.
CCGTACAGAAGCCCGTTTTGGTCGAACCCGAGAATCGTCTCGTCGACCCGCATTGGTTGAACATTGATCGGAGAGACAGCCTGCTTGGGAAGATCTTTCCAGACGACCTCCGCGTTGCGTCCATCATCGGAAACTTTGATGAGCATGTTCTTGTTCGAATAGCCGCCGACGTAGATAAAGTTCCCGGAGACGATCGGAGACATGATTGTCGAGCCGTTTGTCGCTTCGTAGGGGATCGACCAGTACGACTCGCCGTTTTCCGGATTTACGGCTGCGACTTCCGAAGGTTGGAAGAGGAGAAGCTGCCGCATGCCGGCAAGTTCGGCAATGAGAGGTGGTGAGTAGCCTTGTTGACTCGAGGATCGCGTACGCCAGAGTTCTTCCCCGGTTTGAGAGTGAAACGCCACAGCGTGAGTTCCGTTACCGCCGACGATGCAGATCAAGCGGTCTCCGTCGAGAAGTGGGTGGCCAGCGTATCCCCAAAGCGGAGTTTGAACGTTGTACTCTTCGGTGAAATTCTTCGCCCAGACGACTTCGCCATTTTGAAGGTTGAGGCAGAAGAGGTTGCCTTCAGCTCCGAGAGTATAAACGAAATTCTCCGTCAAGACGGGAGTGCAGCGTGGACCTGCGGGATAGGAGATTTCGTAGTTGACGGGATACTGATGTGTCCAGAAGACTTCTCCGGTTAGCTCATTCAGGCAGTGAACTCGTTCTGTCCCGCTGAACTGCTTCCGTTGGAAGTTCTCGACGTTCACATCTTCCTGTGTTAGGTAATCGGTGACGACAACGCGGCTGTGAGCGACCGCTGGTCCGGAGTACCCGCCAGAAACCGGAGTGCGCCAGACAATCTTGGGACCACCATCTGGAAAGCGTTCGATGAGGTTGCTTTCGCGCCAAACGTTGTCTCGAGAAGGTCCCATCCATTGAGGCCAGTCGTCGGCCGAAAGACTGGTCGACAACACCGCTGAACTTAAAACAAGCGCCAGAGCACAAAGATGCCAGCGAGTCCTGGACATGAGTCACCTTTCGAGGAGAAATCCCAGCAATTTTGTACTATCTTGACATGTGACGGTGTGAACAGCAATTCACGATCATCATTTTCATGTTCGGCGAAGACTGTTGGCTGCCTTCTTTGTCCAAGGTTGTCTGAAGAATGGTTTTCGAGCCGAGAAGTGAGCGAGAAGGCAACTCGTATTTCAGGTTGAGGGATGACGGCACGATGATCGAGTTCGTTGAATTTCAAACCGATTCTCCGTTGTACCGCCAATTCTGTGAGTTGCGGAATGATGTCTTGCGTCGCCCACTGGGATTGTCTTTGTTCGATGAGGACTTAAGTGACGAAGATTCAAGCTGGCACTTTGTACTGTATGACCAAGGCATCTTGGCTGGTGTGATTTTGACCCCACTCGAAGATGCCAAGCAGCCGACGGTCAAGCTTCGACAGATGTGCGTTTGTCCGTCGAGGAGTCGGCAAGGGTTCGGCAAAGAACTTGTCGAGCGGGTCGAAGTTATCGCTCGAGCGAGAGGTGTTCACAAGGTGACGATGTCAGCAAGAGTCACGGCGGAGTCTTTCTATCGCAAGCTTGGATACGAATCGGTCGGTGCTCCATTTTTGAGTGTCGGAATCCCACATGTCACAATGGAAAAAGAATTGCAGCTGATGACGTCAGAACAGCGATGATCTCAACGACATTAAATCATCTGGGCGAGATGACTGAACGTGTCGAAGACTTCACCCTTACGGATCGTGGGAGTAGTCGAACATCATCGGAATGTTCGCATCATCAAAGAGAGTTCAGGAGTGAGTCATGTCGCAGGTTGTTTTGACGCGTGAGCAAGTTCGGGATGTCGATCGAGTTGCGATTGAAGAGTTTGGGATGCCGGGGATTGTGTTGATGGAAAACGCAGCCCGGGGAATTGTCGAGTTGCTTCTGCGGCAATACGACTCAGGACAGGTGCTTATTGCTTGTGGTGTTGGCAACAACGGAGGAGATGGGTTTGCAGTCGCGCGACACTTGGCAAATCGTGGAATTGATGTCTCGATCATCATTGTCGGCGATTCTTCGAAACTGACAGGCGATGCCGCCATCAATGAGTCAATTGCGAGGAAGATGGGGATTCCGATTGATATGCTCTCTGACTCGATCGATTTGAAAGGGGTGACGACGAAGTTTCAGGAAGCTGCCTGGGTCATTGATGCACTCTTGGGAACTGGAACGAAAGGCCGTGCTCGAAGCCCGTATCTGGAAGTCATCGAACTGATGAACCAGTCCCAAGCTTCGGTTCTCTCAGTCGACCTGCCGTCAGGAATGGACTGTGATGACGGTCCCATCGAAGGGGCAACGGTTTGCGCAGACGTCACTGGAACATTCGTCGCTCAGAAACCGGGACTCTTGCTTAATGGAAGTGCGAACTTCACCGGGCCAGTCGAAGTGATCGATATCGGTCAGCCCGCGAAAATCATTGAAATTGTGCGTTCGATGTAATGTGCATTTGAAAGTCTGAGTTTCGGGCTTGTTTTTGAGTTTTGAACAACGCCATTTCTCTGTGGTTTTTCACCTCGTCGGGAAGAAGTTCCCGAAAACCCGAAATTTTGTTCGGAAGAATTGGGTGGGCGGCAACATTATCTTCAAGTTGGAGAGAACAACTTGCTTTGACTTTCATTGAATGCTTCGAGCGACGGCTCGAGAATTCGATTGCTTTCAAGATTTCAAATGATCAACGAAGGAGAATAATAGTGAAAAAAATAGGGACAAACCTTGCTCTTGCGATCGCCCTCAGCGGAGGAGTTTTCCTCGGGATGGCAGCCATCGGCGTTTCGCAACCTGATTCGAAAGTGGCGCTTGCGCCGCCTGTTACCCATTCGCCAAGTGATCTGTCGCTGGCGTTTCGGGAAGTCTCTGAAAGAGTCCTGCCAGCAGTGGTATCGATCTCGACCGAGTCTCGCCCCCGGGAAATGGCAGGCAACATGGGTGGGCAGCAGCTCAATCCTCAACAGGAAGAGATGTTCCGACGTTTTTTCGGTGACGATGAACGATTCCAGGACATGTTCCGGAATCCGCAACAGACACCGCGTCGACAGATGGGATCCGGGTCCGGATTCATCGTTCATCCGGACGGTGTGATTCTGACCAACAGCCATGTCGTCGAAGGTGCCGATCGAGTGACCGTTCGCCTTTCTGACGGACGTGAGGTTGAAGCCAAGTCCTGGAACTTTGATCCTCGCTCTGACGTGGCTGTCGTTCGAATTGAAACCAGCGAAGAACTTCCGTTCGTGTCGCTTGGAGAAAGCGATGGAATGCAGATTGGTGACTGGGTCCTGGCATTGGGGAATCCACTCAACGTGGGAACCACTGTGACTGCGGGCATCGTGAGTGCAACCGGCCGCGCACCAGGAATCAATGAACGCGAGGACTACATTCAGACGGATGCTGCGATCAACCCTGGAAACAGCGGCGGACCGCTCGTCAACTTGCATGGCGAAGTGATCGGGATCAACACCGCGATCTCAACCCGCAGCGGAGGATACGACGGGATTGGATTTGCTATTCCGTCCAACATGGTTCGATGGGTCGCTGACCAACTGATCGAAGACGGCCATGTGAAGCGTTCTTACCTGGGTGTGCAATTGCAGATGTTGACAAGCGATCTTCGCAGCCATCTAGGATTGTCCGTTGGAGAAGGTGCTCTCATTTCAGAAGTCTTCCCTGAAACACCTGCAGCGAATGCAGGTCTGAAACCGGGAGACATTATCGTTGAGTTCGCCGGACAGAAAATCGCCGATCGCGACAGCCTTGTGGAAATTGTTGAGCAATCGCAACCGGGGCAAGAGTACTCAGTGAAAGTCATTCGAGAAGGGAAGCGTCAGCGCCTCGATGTCAGACTCGAAGAAATGCCTGGTGACTACACCGCAGCACTGAAGCGAGGAATGCGTCAACGACCCGGAGCGGAAGCAGCCCCGGAGACTTCAGAAGTTTCGAAGCTTGGATTGGAAATCGTCGAACTCGACTCCGACCTCGCTTCCCAGCTGAACCTGGAAGGAAACGTTTCCGGTGTTCTCGTCAAGAGTGTGAAGTCCGGATCACCTGCTGAGGAATCTGGACTCCGTGCTGGCGACATCATTCAACGTGTCGGCCAGAAAGAAGTCGACTCGATTGATGAGTTTGCGTCAGCGATTGATGGGCTTTCAGTTTCTGATGGAATTCTGTTGCACATCAAGCGTGACCGAGGTTCGGCTTTCGTCCTCCTCAAATCGGCTGACTAGAGCAAGTTGCTCGTTCCTGTGCACTCGCTTGAGCGTTCTCACTCATTCAATAGCTGAGTTTGCTCGAGCGAGTCAGTGCAAACCAAATTTCAGAATCTTCTAAACCTCTCGCGTGTTTTGTCTTCTCTCCTGAAACCCATCAGCTTCCCTGGCTGATGGGTTTCTTTGTGCGCGCTCTTCGAGGAGAAGTTGTTCACATTCGAGCAGAAGGGGGAAGTCTAAACTCGCTGGTCGATGGGGCTCCGCGTTGGTCGATGAGCGATCAGTTACTTGAGTCGATCATCGATCATTTGAACATCGATTCGTCATTGAATGAGGTCTCAACAAACCTCAATTTCGTTTTGAAGTTCCATTCCGTCGATGGAGTTCATTGCAATCGTTTGAGCGAGTTGAAGTTGGTAATAGGTAGAGACTTTGCCCGAGAGGACAACGGTATCGTCTTGCACGGAAACCTCGATCCCGTTGAGACGATGATGACCCTCGCAGTAAAAGCTGTGTCGTAAGTCTGTCTGCAATTGCTGATGTTCACAGGAACTTGAAGGTTCCACTCGAGTTCCATTCGAAAAGGGACGTCGTGCAGCTGTGGAACGCTTCTTCGTAGAGAGGGATTGCATCGATTTTCCTGTTCATGTCCAGGCGCGGACGTTGAGGGTGAGCCATCCCTGATAGCAAAATTGGGGCCAAGAGAAGTTGCCCTGTATCGCTGCATCGACAACTTTCTCGATGGAAAATTGGGGCAATCGAGAACTTGAGCGAAGAGCCGTCAATCCGTCGAAGAAATTGCAGGTCATCGGAGAAGTGAGCAACGTACTCGCAATTACGATCATAACGAGGAAAAGAATTCGAACTCGCGAAGAAACTCTGTTGTGGCGGGGTATTTCCCGTCTGAAATTGCACACTTAATCAAACGAGTTTTCGGAACTTGCAGACTTGGGAGCTCTGGCGACAAAGGCACGTTGAGGTGGTAGCGGTCCGAAAATTCGTCGGTCCCTCAAATGCGGCATTCCCTTTTATTGAGCAAGCGGCTCGTTGGTCACTTCTTGAGCGTTCCTTTGTTCGGAGAGAATTCGTCCCAGTTCGTTTGAGAGTTCGTTTAAGACTGCGACATCGTCAGCATGCTGCTGCCGGAGTTCGTCTTGAAGTTGAGTGACTTCGTTCTTCCAGTAGTCAACATCTTGCTTTAATTGCGTGATCTTTGCGTGTGCGTGAGAAAGGTCCTCCCGCATTTCTTTCAATTGGAACTGGTACTTCTTGAGCTCCAGCTTGAGTTGCTGAAATTCTTCTACCAGATTCGGACCTGGAGGAACGGTCTCAACTTGAGCTTCAGGATGTGGAGGTAAACACTCCGCTCCCAAGTCAAGAATGCGCGGTTGTGGAAGTTGCTTCTGGAGAGTCGGGCGTTCCGCAATACGACCTGGTGCTGATGGCATCGGCGGGATCTGAGATTCTGGAATGAGCAACGGTGGGCTTTCAACATTGCTCGCAAGAACAACTGACTGTGCAAAGGGCGTCTCGTTTGATCTTCTAATCGATGCCTGACGAACCGGTTGACATGCGACCGGATAGCCGCGGTGTCTCTTAAGGGGGACCGTTGCAATCAGATTGTTTTCATGCGTCGGTTCCATCGTTACCGACGCAGTCGCAGATGCTGCAGTCGATTCTCCGCGCGATTGGACGGCTCTAAACTTTTGCAAGTGACCTGACGTTGAGGAATGACAACCGACCAGTCCACCGGAACTGATCAGAAAGATTCCGCACGTCATCGTCCACCACCTTGAGTCGTTCATTTTCCTACCTTGTCGTCATGCGATTGCACGAGGCAATTCCGGTCGTTGTGTTCGTTCAGCAACTGTCTTGATCACACAGTTTTAAGATATGATTGCTGACCGCTAGTTGTGTCTGTGAGAGAATGGTGCGACGATTGGCAAAATATATTGGTTTGCCGAACAATCTCTTAAATCATTCGTGTAACCGACATGTGTTTACTCGACGATCTCATAGTCACAGTCGAGAATCGTGACTTTCCCACAGGTACAAGTCACCTCGATTGAGGTGATCAGCTCTCCCTTTCTCCTCAACACGATCGATGATTGGTCAGAGAGAGCTGATTCTGAGAGACAGATCGGTTGTTCTTCGAGGCGAACTTGGTTCGACTTCAGAATTGAACTCTTGCGAGGCGATTTCATGACTCGTCTTCCTGAAGATTGATTGTTTCTGAGTTTCAGAGTGTCTGTTGATCTGCGAGTTCTTATCGATGTTCTGTACAGGTAATTGCTAATTCGAACAGATCTCGTGATCGTTGCTGGTGGTGAGCAGCAGTCCTTTTAGTTCGAGCTCAGATGCTGCCAGGATTCGAGAAACTCGTGATTCGGAGAGGCCCATCACGGTCCCGATTTCTTTGAGTGTCATCTGGTCGAGGTGGTACAGTGTGATCGCTGTGCGTGCTCGGTCGCTGATTTTTTCGATGGCGTCTGTAAGTCGTCGAAGCTGTTCTTTCTCAGAGTAGAGATCGTCAGCTGCTTCGTCGTTCACCCGTCGAACCGGAAGTTCTTCTCGCCAGACTTCCGGACGCGTCATACGAATGGCAGCCAGGCAGGCTTCAACTTCGTCGACTGACAGTCCCGTGGCTGACGCGATTGATAGCGGCGTCGGACGTTCTCCCAGTTGGTGCCAGACATCCCGAATCATGGCCCAGTGTTGTAATGTGCTCTGAGGGAGAGGGCAGTTGCGCCGTAGTTCGTCCAGAATCGCACCTCGGATCCGTTGGTAAGCGAATGTTGTGAATTGAGCTCCGACGTTTGAATTGAATCGGGAGGCTGCCTCAACCAGCCCGAGAATTCCAGCTGCTTCTAAGTTTTCAATGTCGAGCTCATCAGGCAGTTCAGAACGCATTTGACCAATGATCTTTTTAACATACGCAAGATGGTTGAGGACCAATTGATCCCGGTTCTCCTGGTCTGCGTGGTTTCGGTAAGTCTGCAGTCCGGCGTCCATGCGCTGCCTCAATTACTCGTGTCGTCTTAGTCTCTCAGTTCCGGCTGTCGATCTCTCGCGTTTGCCAGACGTTTATTTTCAACGGAGTCTTCAGTGAGTCCGCAGTGCGTTTTCAGTCCAGAGAATCGTCGTCATCGAATACCCATTCCTGCAGCATGGCGATAACGATGTATGTCAGAACGCTAATTATCATGCTGGCTATCGAGACTCTCCATAGAATCGTTTCTGGCTCATGGCCGGATGCGATTGTGAGTAAAGTCGTGAACGAAGCTGTCAGGGTGCCAAACAGGATCGCGAAGTTTGAAGGTGCCATACAAATTCATTCCCTTTATCCAACACACTCCCAGTTGTCATTATCTGTGTTTCGCTACACGGCATTAATCGATGGTTTGGAGTCAGATATTGCTTGCGGTTCGACAGAAGCAAAAACTTCATCGAGGCTGATGATGCGTATTGGGTCCAGTGGTATGCCGGCGGGTACTTCTTGGTATGCGAGGCACCCGAGATAGGGGAAAGAGTTTTGAAAGAGACGGCGAATGGACCGGCGGAGTGACTTGTCTGTGAGGACTGCGATCGGAAGATTCAAACGCCGTGAGTTTTCTGCACATGACTGGACGACTTCAATCAGGGAATTCAACGGCTGCGGTCCAAGTGCGAGTTGGCCTTCGCGAAGCGACTCCCGGAGGCGACCTTCAAGGCGTGGATCAAAAGCAACCACTCTCAATTCTGCTGATTCAGAGAGAAACGGTTCACACAATACTTGTCCTTGATCAGCGCGAACCGCATCCGTGAGCAAGTTGGGGTCTTTGCACTGGGCGGCATGATTCGCGATTGATTCCAGAATTGAAGTCAGATCAACCAGCGAGACTCCTTCGGCCGCGAGTTGACGCAGCACTTGATGCAGGACGGCAGTCCGGACCGACTCAGCTTTCAACTCATCGACAATCGAAGGGGCAAACTCTCGGACGCGGTCGAGCATTTCTTTAAGAACTTCGCGAGAGAGCAGTTCATGTCCGTGTGTCTTCAGGACTTCACCAAGGTGTGTCATGAGGACGCCGGAGGAATCGACGACAGTAAAGTGCTTCGCCTTAGCCTGTGTTTCGACCGAAGGTTCGATCCATTTTGCGGGAAGTTGAAATGCCGGCTCGATCGTGTCGACTCCCGGAATTTTCGCGGTGGTTTTGTCAGGCGGGATGGCCAGCAATGAGTCCGGTTGCAGTTCGCCAGAGGCAACCACTCGACTTCCGAGGCGGATATGGTATCGATTCGGTTCAAGCTGCAGCTGGCTTTTCACGCGAATGGGCGGAATGCAGATTCCACGTTCTTTGGCAAAGTCGCTGCGAACGGAAGTGATTCTCTCTGGAAGTTTTTTACCGCGCGATGAATTGATGAGAGAAATTAAGCGAGAACCGAGCTCAATCGTCAGTCGATCACGCATCAGAAAATCTTCGACTTCGGTGCGGCTCTCTTTGGGAGATGAGTCAGCTTCATGAGTTTCTTCAGACTGTTCCGCTTTTTGGGATTGGTTCTTCCAAAACACTGTCGCGACTAGAATTAGTCCGACCATGAAGAACGGAAACTTTGGCAGCCCGGGGACCATCGTCAACAAAGAGATGATGGCGATGGCGATCCAGAGAGGGCGTTCGCTTCGAAGCAGTTGCGACTCGATTTCTTCACCGAGTGTGTTTTGCGAGGTTGTTTTCGTAACCAGAATCCCCGCTGTGACCGCGATGATCAGTGCCGGGATTTGTGAGATTAAGCCGTCGCCCACTGTTAGAATTGAGTAGCGGTGAAGTGACTCAGTCAGAGACATTCCGTGAGTGATTCCGAGCAGCATCCCTCCTACCAGATTGATCGCTGTAATGATCAATCCGGCGATCGCATCTCCGCGAACGAATTTGCTGGCACCATCCATAGCCCCATAGAATTCGGTCTCTTGGGAAAGGTCCTCGCGTCGTTTCTTTGCTGTCTTTTCGTCGATTGAGCCGGCATTCAGCTCTGCGTCGATCGACATCTGCTTTCCAGGCAGGGCGTCGAGGGTGAACCTCGCTGCCACTTCTGAAATGCGACCAGCTCCTTTGGAAATGACGACGAATTGGATAACGATCAGAATCAGGAAAATGACGAGTCCAACGATCAAATCTCCGCCAACCACGAAGTCGCCAAACGCCTGCACCAGTTTGCCCGCATCTGCGGAGAGCAGAATGACTCGCGTCGTCGCCACATTCAGTGACAGCCGATAAAGCGTTAACAATAGGAGAAGCGATGGGAATACTGACAAGTCCAACGCCTGGCGTGCTCCCATGGTGACGAGGAGCAGAAGAATCGTAAGCGTTAGATTGCTCGCGAGAAGGATATCGAGAAGAAAAGTCGGCAAAGGAATCAGCATGATGACCAGAACACCCAACAAGCCGAGCGGCAGGAGGGATTCTCCATCGATGCGAATGAAAACTGACTGTGCTGAACTCGTCGTGGAGGACATTTCGGTCGTGTGTTTCTGTTCTCTCTAAACGTTTAATAATGATCTTCAATTGCTGTGTATCGCAATTGAGTTAGGTCTGAAAACTCAAACTGAGAGAGCGAACAATGAGGCTCCATCCGTCGATCAGAATAAAGAGGAGAAGTTTACAGGGGGTGGATATCACCACTGGTGGCATCATCATCATTCCTAAGGCCATGAGGATGACAGAAACAACAAGGTCGATGAGGACAAATGGGAGGTAGATGCAGAATCCCATGATAAATGCCGTCTTCAGCTCACTGATGACAAACGATGGCACAAGCACCCGCAGAGGGACTTCTTCTGGTGACTCAATTGATTGGACATCGGCGAGGTCCATCATCAACAGCAGGTCTTGCTTTCTTGTCTGGGCAAGCATGAACTGACTCAGGATTTGGCTGCCCCGAGTCCACGCAGCTTCTCCTGAAATGCGTTCCTGGAGGTAAGGTGTGACAGCTTCCTCCTCGAGTGTTGTTAATGTCGGACCCATCACGAAGAGCGTTAAGAACAGAGAGAGTCCGAGAATCACCTGCGTCGGCGGAATCTCCTGCGTTGATAACGCACGCCTGACGAACGAGAGGACGATGACGATCCGTGTGAAAGCTGTCATTGTGACGAGCGCAGACGACAAAAATGCCATCGCACCCAAAAAGAGTGCCACTTTCAGATGGGGTGACGTCGATTGAAAAGCTTCCGAACGAAGCATTTCACTTGTGACATTTGTTAGAGAGTCAGCAAACATCACAAGATCCTTGATCTGAAGTTTTCTCGCCAGTTGTCACGATCGCTTCGGAATCGATTCCTCGTGACCAACTTGGAACAACTGTCACAGATTTGATGCCATGAGTGTCGATCGCGACCAGAATATTCTCATCATGCACTGCCACAAGGTGCAGTCTCGCTCGAGGCCCTAAATTTAATGTCTCTATTTGCCTAACGATTCGCTGCGGTGTTTGAATCGGCCGTGATGATTGAAACCACTTCAATAATACAGCTGTGCCCAATGCAGCGATCAGTACGAGACTGGTCATCGGGATGAGAGTCCATATATCGGGAATCTCTGGGCTTAGTTCTTCCTCCGATAAGCTCTGTACAGAAGAGTCAATGTCGTCGAGTGAAGCAAAGGGGCCGGATTGCATTTGTGTTTGACTACTCTCAGAGAGACTATATCCCTTGCTAGGCTCTTCATGCTTACCGCACAACAATGAGCCGTTGGCTTGCTTGCTCTCGCCGAAAATTGAACGATCGGAGTTTATATGCAAATTCGGGGTGGTCGTTGAGGGGATCGGTTGCTGGTCAATGAGCGCGGTGGTATCTGAATTGAATAGAGAGTCGATATCGACGTTTGCATCAATCGATTTCCAAACCGAATAGTCTTCGGCGTATCCAATAGTGAACGGTCCAGCAAGGAGCCCATAGATGATCCACAGCCCTGCGAGAACTGGCACTTGAAGTGAACATCGCTTTGCAGGTGCGGTTTGCATCATCGGGGTTTCGTTTTGGAAGGAAATGAACAAGTCTTGAGTGAGTGCGGGAGTCGATGTTGGGTTTATGAATCCAAAACTGAAGTGTTCGATTCAGATTCAATTTCAGTGAGTCGAACGGCATAGTGGTCTTCGACAATGCAAACTTCGCCGCGAGCAATTCGCACTCCCTGAGCAATGATGTCGACTGCTTCGCTGACATTCCGGTCAAGCTCGATCACACTTCCTTCGCCTAGCTGAAGCAACTCGTGAATTGTCATTCGCGTTCGTCCGAGTTCGACAGAAACATGGACTTGGACGTCGTGGAACATTTTGAGTGGCAAGCGTGACGAGGCCGCGTCAACTGACGGGCGTGTCGGGTAGTCGACGGGGAATGCCGATGGTTGTTCGTCAGACCCAGTTGGTGTGAATTTGGCAGAAGTTTCTATCTCAGACATCTCAATTCCACTTGTTTAAAGACTGAGGAAGGAGAACTCATGTTGCATCGTTCGCTGCAGTAAATGGAACGGCAGTGAGCTTGGTGTCGCTTGTAGGCGGTACGACGTCAATCGGTTTGTCCTAAAGGTAAAATGTCACTTCGGGCAGGCGTTGATACGACTTCACTCACTTGAAACGCTAGTTGATGACCTCGTCGGACGGGCCGTCCTTTCCACTTGTTTTGACCTTGAATGCGGGCGCTCAGCGGTTGATGGACGGACTGATCTAAAAGGAGAATGTCGCCGATGTTGAGGTCAGTGATTTCGGTCATGCTTAGGCTCAACTCACCCAGCTCGACAGTGACAACGAATGGGATTTGCTCCGTAATGTGAACAAGGCTGCCAGCTGTGAAACTTCCGGAGCTGGTACCACTATCGACGGAGTCTTCGACGATCTCTTCGATCGGTGAATTTGGGAAGAGCCAGAAGATTTCTGATATCCCGAAACGGCTCGTGACGGTTTGTGTCCCTTTGATCCAGGTGCTATGAGCTGTCGAAATTCGTTTGCGATGAGGGCGTTCGATGAGTTCTTCGAATCGACACGTAAGATCGCCGCGACCAGGCCACGCAGCTGCAAGTCCAGACACATACATTTCAATAAGAATTTCAAGCATTGAACGTTCGGTTTGTGTTGGAGACCGGTCGTGGGGGAGTGCGTCGGGATTGAGATCGAGGAGGTCGGCCAACAACATCCAGAGTTGTGTCTTTTCTACGCATAAGAATCCCGTCGACTCTTCAGGGCCAATGCTTATTGCGATCGCATAGCCTTCTTCTGGAAGAGACTTTCGTGCTGACTCATCACCGACAATCTCAATGGATTGTGCCCCAAGTTGAATGCGATGAGTGCAGACGCTCATCCAGGATTCGGTGACTCGAGCAGCGGTCTCGGCCAGCCATTGGTTCAACATTTTAAAGAGAACCTGTTTCGGACGGCGAGGCTTATCGAAGTCTGCAGGCTCAATAACAGGTTGATCGATGGAGATGTTATTGGACATTGAATTCTTCGAACAAGATGTCGTTAATACGGTCGCGGCCGTTGGGAAAGAGAACGGTATTGAACTGATTTCGAATCTCACGGCGTAGCTGGTTCTGGCCCACTTTGCCTCGAATATCATCTAAGTTCTTGTCGGAGAGATGACTGAGAAGCCAGTTTCGCAACTCCAGTGAACGCGACTCCGCCAAGTTCGTGACCATCTCTTGGTCATCTTGAAGTACCTGAAGAGCCATCTTGAGTCGTAGATATCGATTCATCCTCCCTTCATCGAGGTTGACAGTCACTTCTCCGAAGGGCACGTATGTAATTCGGGATGAGTTCTCGCTGGTGTCGTTAGCGAGACTCGCAGGAGAGAAGTCGGAGGGTAGGTCGCCAATCAGCGGACTGAGAAAAGGAACCGCTCCTCCTGACACAGCCGCGAGCAAAATGATCCACGGCGAAAACCGTCCCATGCGGGAAGTCTGTGGCGGAGGATTCTCGGAAGTAACATTGTCACCTCGTTCCATGGCAGCAAACTTTGACTAGCTAAGGCCATTCACGACATCGACTGGACACCCATCTGTTTCCGGTGTCGGCTCGACGATTACCAAGACGAGCTGAAAGAAGAGATCGGGCTCAGTGTTTGCAAACCTTGACGAAGAGGAGGTTCGGGAAAGCTATTCCGATTGAAAGGCCCAGCCACCCGAGTGGTTTTCGTAGCAGCTTGAAGAGAAACACCTGCAGGCGTGAATGAAAACATTCATAGCTGTGAGTTTCGAATTGGGCGTGAAGCCAAAACGTCGCGGGAAACAATTTCTGGTCTCAAGGAAAGAGTTTCCGTCTCTTGGAAGGCCGATGCAGTCGGGATAATCGGCGGGAAAGTTATCAATGCAAGAGTTTTACTAACTCCTCAAACTGTTTACTTCGAAAACGCTTTCCCTGCTACCGTGACTGGCACAGCAAGTGCATCTCCGGTTCGGGACGTGGGGGTTTCTAGAACACTCTTTGTATCACTTGTGGTGCCTCGCCTTTCGAAGAGCAGTTACAGAGTTCAAGAACTTGCTCAGTATTGCCAACCAGCTGAAACGGAAAGGATTCCGTATGTTGCATGGTCTCTACAGTTCAGCGATCGCGATGGAGTCGTCAGCGCGACACCATGAAGCGATCGCTCACAACCTCGCACATGCTCAACTGCCCGGGCATCGTCGCATGCAGATGCGCCAGGGAACGTTTGACGATTCGTTGCATGAAACGCCAGAGCAGCTCGCCGCTCGATCATTGCCAGGGTTACGGGGAGCAAACCTCAGTATCGACTTCACTCCCGGCCAGTCTAAGCCAACCGGAGTTCCACTCGACCTGGCGATTGAAGGTCAAGGGTTCTTCGAAGTCGAGACACCAGACGGCCTTCGTTACACGCGGAATGGAAGCTTTCGATTGGATGATGAGGGAACTCTCGTCACACACGAAGGCTATATCGTTCAAGGAACGCAGGGACGCCTGTCACTTTCGCTCCCAGCCAGTCTGGATCAGCTTAAGGTGCAGGAAGATGGAAGATTCTTTTCCGGACAGCGACTCGTCGGTCAAGTTAAGACCGTGAGCTTCACTGATCTGCAGCAACTCAATCCAGCGGGAGGAACGTTGTTCGAGTATCAAGGAACCGATCGTCCGCTGGCTGATGAATCGACAATTCGTCAGGGATTCCTTGAGCAGTCGAATGTTTCTGTGACGCGTGAACTTGTCGAAATGATTTCGAGTCAGCGACGTCACGAGGCCGCTGCGAGGTCGTTGGAAACACTCACAAACGCGATTCAGCGCCATACACAATCCTACGGAGGACAATAGTTATGATTCGATCTCTCTATACCAGTGCGACCGGAATGAAGGCGCAAGAACTGCTGCTCGATAATACAGCAAATAATCTTGCCAATGTGAATACAACGGGATTTAAGCGAAGTCATCTGAACTTCGCAGATCTGATGTACACGACAGTCGAGCAGCCGGGGACGGAGGTCGCTCAGGGGCAGGTCTCACCGACCGGGCTACAACTCGGAAGCGGTGTCCGAAGCAGTGGGACCACGAAGATTTTTACTCCGGGAACTTTGGAGCAAACAGGGAACTCTCTTGATATCGCGATCGAAGGAGAAGGCTTCCTTAAAGTTCTGATGCCAAACGGCGACACTCGCTACACCCGGGATGGTGCACTTCGAATCGATGGAAATGGCCAACTGGTGACCGCGAATGGGTATCTCCTCGATGCTGGGATCACGATTCAGGATGGAATCAGCCTCAGCAAATTGAGTATTGGTGAAGATGGAACAGTGACGGGAATCGTCTCTGGTGCCACAGAGAATGCTGTTCAACTCGGGCAACTGCAGCTTGCTCGTTTCTTAAATTCGGCGGGCCTTTCAAGCGAGGGGGGCAATCTCTATGCAGCGACGCCGGCTTCGGGAGATGAGGTTCTTGGAGTGCCTGGTCAGGATGGGCTGGGCATCATTCGTCAAGGATTTCTAGAAGGTTCAAACGTGGAAGTTGTGACAGAACTCATTTCTTTGATTAGTGCTCAACGTGCTTATGAAGTGAATTCTCGAGCAATCCGAGCAGGAGACGAAATGCTGGCAACTTCGTCGGAAATTGTCCGGTAAATTCGTCCGCTGGGAACGAGAGATTACTCTCATAGAACAAGGAGGTGTTCCAATGCTGAAACGTCTCTATGCGGTCATGCTGATGATTCAATTCGCTGGAGTGATGAATTTAGCACAGGCCCAGCAATCGACTCCGGTGTGTCTTCGACTCCGGGCGAACGTCCAAGTCTTTCAGCCTGTTGTAAAGCTTGTTGATGTCATTGATAGCGCTCCAGAATTACTTCCTCGGGAACTGCGAGAGATTGATCTTTGTCTCATTCAACTAAGTGGAGAGTCAATCGCGCTTGATCGGCAATTTATCAAATTGCGGTTGGCGCTCTGTTCCGACAATCGAGACATCGTTCTCACTGGGGCGGAGGAATGCCAGGTTCAGCGAATTGAGACTGCGGAGTTGACCGAAGCGAGTCTTGAGCACTTTGCTCGATTGGAAGTCGCTCGTCTGACCGACTTTCAGGGTGAGGATGTGCAGGTGAAGGTTCTCCAGCCCGTCTTTCGAACCAATCAGCGGGACGTGAACTTGAAGGTTCCTCTTCGTTTCGATTTCGACTTTCCTCGTCATTCGATTTGGGGGCGCGTCTCGGTTCAGGCTCGTGCGTTTCATGAAGATGAACTGGTTTGGTCCGAGCGTGTCGGAATGTCAGTGTCTCGAAAGTGCAGAGTTCTTGCTGCCAGAAGAAATATCTCACGCGACGAACTCGTGACACCGGTGATGTTCGAAATGCAATCTACATTTACGTCCGAAAAGATTGAGTCTCCGGCAATTGAACAGGTGATCGGGAAACGGTCGGTCAAAGTGATTCCAGCAGGATCTGTAGTCTCTGCCGACGACTTTGCGGAGGTTCAGCCAGCGAACCGGGATGTGGTCATTCACACGCGAGATGCTGTGCGTCTGGTTGCGAAGACTCGCGGATTGAAGTTTGTGGTTCCTCGCACCCAAGCAATGCAATCGGGACGCGTCGGGCAACTGATTCGTGTCAAGAATCTTGAGTCGAACCGAATCGTCACAGCTAGGGTTGTGGCTGCGGGAGAAGCTGTCGTCGACTTGAAGTAAAGAACCGAAACACTTCGTTCTCATGTGGAGATGTCAATTAGGATGACGAAATTTACAAATACAATTTCAGTCTTACTGGTCACTGGAGTATTCGTTTTCATTGGCCAGGAAGAGGCGTGTGCTCAATCGATCTGGATGCGTCGGACGGACGATCATGCCTATCTGTTTTACGACACGCGAGCCCGAAATGTTGGGGACCTGGTGACTGTGCTTGTCTCTCAGGAAACTGATCTCGATAGCAGGGAAGATCGGCGGATGAACAAAGAAACGGAATCGAGTGGCTTCTTCGGATTTGATTTCAAGACGGGCGGGGGACTGGGAGCGAACGCTGCCGATGCAGCGATGGACTTTCAGGTGAGTTCGGAACGCGAATTCGATGGTCAGTCGGACTATCGAAACTCACAGGAATTGACCGATCGCATGACAGCAACTGTGACGAGTGTCTTCCCAAATGGAAACATGGTCATCAGTGGACGAAGGGAAACGATGATCGCTGGCGAGTCACGATTTGTCACGCTCTCAGGGATCATTCGACCCATTGACTTACGACCGGATAACTCGATTCACTCCCAGTTTATCGCAGACTTTCAGCTCGTCTACGATGGAGATGGAGCGAGTCAATCGTTTACTCGTCAAGGTTGGTTTGCAAGAAAAGTTAATCATCTCTGGCCGTTTTAGTTTTCGCAAATGACAGTTTCGCTCAAGTGCAACACTCGAATTTCGTCAGTGTTCGAAAGTGTTCAAAAGCCAACTTTGCGAGTCATCCTTGCTTAACCGTCTAGCAATTCGGATTCCGATGTGTCGGTTTGCGACGACGCTTTGTCGTTTCTCTGGAGTTCAATTATGCGTAAGTTCGATGCACGGCAACTGTTGTTCGTTTTCATCGTGGTCTCGTTTGTCTCATCGTCGGCGACTTTGAACGCATCAGAGGTCCGTATTCAGGACATTACAACAGTTCAAGGTGTGCAGAGAAACCAGCTTGTTGGAATGGGCTTGGTGACTGGGTTGGATGGGACTGGAGGTCGTAGCCCAGTCACTCGACGATTTGCATTGAATATGCTTCAACGGTTTGGCGTTCGTTCAGATCCCGTATTGCGAAGCATCATCGAACGGGATACCGCTCAGCGGACTGATAATATCTCGGTCGTTACGGTCACGGCCGATTTGAACAGCCTGGACAAGCAGGGATCACAGATTGATGTGCTTGTGTCAGCATTTGATGACGCGGAGAGTCTACAAGGCGGGCAGCTAATTATGACGCCTTTATTCGGGGCAGATGGTGAAGTTTATGCCGTTGCTTCGGGGCCATTGTCGATTGGAGGATTCAGCTTCTCCGGGCAGGGGGCTACGGTTCAGAAGAATCATCCAACGACCGGAAGAATTCCAAACGGCGCGGTCGTCGAGGTGGAAGTTGGAAACGGAATCGGTTGTGGAGGGCGAGTTCGTTTGCTTCTCAATGACCCATCGTTGGAGACCGCTCGCCGGATCGGTGATGTGATCAATGAGGAGTTTCCACAGTCGGCAATGATTGGAGACGCTGGATCGGTCGAAATCTGGATTCCGGAAGCCTTTCATGGAGCTGTTCCAGAATTCCTTGCGATTGTCGAAATGATGACGGTCATCCCTGATGTCCCTGCCCGCGTCGTCATCAATGAACGGACGGGGACGATCATCGTCGGTGAGCATGTCAAACTGTCGAAGGTGCTTATTACCCACGCGAATCTGGCGGTTTCCACTGCAGAGTCACCTGAGGTTTCCCAACCGGCACCATTCAGTGACGGTGTCACTGCCATTGTTCCGAGAACAGATATCGTTGTTGAAGAAGAAGATGGCACGATCGCCGTCCTTGAAGAATCTGTCACTGTTGGAGAACTCGCACAAGCTCTCAATGCGCTGGGAGTCGCGCCTCGAGACTTAAGCTCGATTTTCCAGATGCTTAAAGAATCGGGTTCACTGCACGCGGAACTACTCTTTAAGTAGTTGTTCGTGACGATGACAAATGAGCGATCGGATCTCTTGGATTTGCGTCGACAGAAAGGACTCGCAGATGGGACCACTCCCCATTCAACCATATCTCGGATCGATGAGTTTGGGTTTCGATTCGGGACTCGTTAATCGACCTAATGCGCAAGCTGGCGTTGAACTCGAAAGTCTGTTGATATCGACACTATTGAAAGAGATGCGGCAAGCTTCCGGTGGAGGTCTCTTCGAAGGCGACGAGTCAGATACTCTTGGCGGAATGTTCGACCGATATCTGAGTCAGTTTCTGGCGGAACAGGGCGGAATTGGACTCACAGAGACACTCACTCAATCACTCGCGATCGATTCCGAATCGAAGAGTGGCCACCCAAAGATTGGTGAATGATGAAGTCTCCGCACACCGATGTCGCTGAGAGTCTTTTCAAACTCCTGACTGAAGAACTGCACCTTCTGGAACAGACGGAGAGGTTGATTCGCGAGCTTCTCTCGCATCGAAGCGGCGCTACGAACGAACGAGAAGCGATCAACAAATTTCGCGATCTCGAGAGTGAGTTAAGGAAGAGGCTGGAGCGATCTCGTTCGAATCGGTTGATGCTTTCGAAGCGAGTTGAGTTCGAACATGGCGTCAGGCATTTTGTTCGAACCTCTCAGCGTCTTGAACTTCAAGAGGTATTTTATGCCGTCATTAAAGCTCGAAGCAATGTTCGTGGACTGGCACGCGTGATGAATTTTCATGCGAGAACACATCTCGACGTCTTCGAGACGATAGTCCGGGCTGCGACAGGTTCTGAGTCCCAACCTCAATACGATCAGACTGGCCGTCTCGCTGCAGCGACTCTTCACACAATTCTGGAATTAAGGTCCTGAAATGATTCATTACGACATTGGACTGTCTGCACTGCAAGCGAATCAACAGGCGCTAAGCACGATCGCGAACAATATTGCGAATGCGAATACGACAGGTTTTCATCGTCAACGTGTTGAGTTTGTCGATCGTTTTTCGCCTGGTCCAAATAACACGCAAGTTGGAACGGGTGTTGTCGTCGCAGGAATCGATCGACTCCGTGATCATGTCTCGGAAGTAGCTTTGACCTTAAACACGTCGCTGCAGGCAGAGTCCAAGACTGTTCTCGAGACATTGAGGCAAATTGAAACGGTGCTGCTCCCGACGGAAGGTTCACTAGTCGCGTCGGTGACAGAGTTCTTCAATCAGTTGGAGGAACTTGCGGCTCATCCGACTGTCGCCACGGTTCGAGACGCTGTTGTGGAATCGGCTCGACATGTCATTCAGCAGACTGAACAACTTCACTCTCGATTGAATGATCTGACGAGATCCAACGCAGTCGTGATCGAGCAGGAAGTTGCTGAGGTCAATCGCTTGGCTGAAGACCTGAGCGCTCTGAATCGCCGCATTCGAATTCTGGAGAATCAGGGGACCGTACCGAACGCATTAAGGGGTCAACGAGAACGTTTAATCAATGATCTTGCGAATTATGTGGATGTCTCGTCATCGAGTTTGATCAACAATGATCTCTCGATTCTGGTGGCCGGTGGCGGTGTCGTCATTGGGGAGAGTTCATCCGAACTGAGAGTCTCAGCGACGGGCTTCGGAGCTGCAGAATTTACGTCGTCCACTGCAGGTGGTGTCGTCGCAATTGAATCAGGTTCGATCGCCGGAAGGGCTCAAGGACAAATTGCGATCGATGACATCCGTCAGGCACTTCATGACTGGACGAATACATTCGTTGGGACGATTGATCAAATCCAGGCGACCGGACTCGGTGAGGGGGCTGGTTTTCAAGAGGTCATTGGTGAACGGACAGTCGCCAATCCAAACGCATTACTGAGCGCTGCTTCTTCTCCGTTTCCAATTCAGGAAGGATCACTCCACATCAATTTAACCGAAGTTGCAACCGGTAAGACCAGCATCTATCGCATCGACATTGATCCGGAAACTGAGAGTCTTCAGGATATCATCAACAAGATCGATGTCGTGACAAACTTAAGCGCGACTTATCAGTCTCAATCGAAAGTTGTTTCTCTAAACGCTGCCGATGGATATGCCATCAGTTTCTCGGGAGGAATTGATTTTGACTCCACGACTGCTTTCACGACCGGCACAAGCCAGCCGGAATTGTCGGGGATCCCAACCGGAGAAAACGGTCGCTACACGGTTCGTGTGATTGGATCTGGAACTGTGGGGCAGGCGACTCCCTTGAAGCTGGAAGTCAGCGAAACTGTGACTGGTGAGGTGATCAAAACTCTTGATGTGGGAGCAGGAACCGTCGTCGGACAGGCAATTGAAATCGTCGACGGTGTGGCTTTGAAATTGTCTCCGGGAGTCCTGGTAGATGGAGAGTCTTTCGAGTTCGGTCTTATCGGACGACCGGACGAAACAGGACTGCTGACGAACTTGGGCATCGGCACTTTCTTTGCTGGGGATTCTGAAGCGGGGCTCAAGCTTCATTCGTTAATTCAGCAGAATTCACGAAACGTAGCGGTCTCCAAAACAGGAGCGGCCAGCGACACATCCAATGCTCAGTTTTTCCTTGAAGCCCGCGATCTGAAACGCTTTGGCAACGGTCGTGACCCTTTCGAAGAACGTCTTGAAAGTCTGGCGATCGCGACCGCGTTTCGAATTCAAGGCGAACAAACAGGACAGGAATTTCTTTCCGAGCAGCAGTCCCATCTAGCGACTCAGCGAGACTCAATTTCCGGAGTCGATCCGAATGAAGAACTTCTGCTCATGCTCGAATACCAGCGAGCGTTTCAGGCTGCCTCTCGCTTCGTTTCGGTCATCGATGAAACTCTCGATGAACTTCTTCGGCTCGTTTAAAAGAGGAGAAAGAGATGACGTTTCGAATCACTTCGCATCGCCAACTTGAACTTCAGCGACTGCATGCGCAGTCGCATGCATCGAGATCTGCAACCCTGCAGAATCAGATCAGCAGCGGTGTTCGAGTTCATCGTCCTTCCGATGACCCGATCGCTCAACAGACGATCTTGTCTCAGCAGCGAGTGCTGAATCGTCTGGAGGTTCAGCACAATGCTATTCAGCATGCGCGTGCTTCACTGACACAGTCGAATGAACAACTACTGGATGCGAATCAACTGGTCGTGCAAGCTAAGGCTCTCGCTCTGCAAGGCCGGCAGTCGCAAACGTCCTTCGAGTTACAATCTCTCGCTGATGAGGTGAATGGATTCCTTGAGACTCTCGAAACTGTTGCCAATGCGAAGTTCGATGGAAAGTATCTCTTCAGCGGGACCTCAACAACGAAGGCACCTTATTCCGGAATTGTGGATGGTCCGACACAGTACCATGGCAGTTCCTCGACGGGTGTTGTTGTACTGTCAGGAGATGATGATCTTGATGTCTACTTGTCAGGAGACGAAGCCTTTCAGTTTGTAGATCCAGAGTCGAATGAACTGACTGACATCTTCGCAGTGATTCGACAAGTCCGAGATGATTTGCAGAGAGCTGCCGATGGCGATCTTGAGGAAGCTGGGCGAAGTTTGGACTCGACAATTCATTCTCTGGAAATCGGTAGTGAACATCTCCTGTCAGTGGTCGGCCGCCAGTCAGTTGTGTTGCAACAACTTGATCGGGTCGAAGAACGAACTGAGGAATTGCAGTTTCAGGCAGAAACGGTTCTCAGCGATTTGAGATCAACGGATGTCGCTTCGGCGGTTGTCGCGCTGCAGGAAGAACAGAATCTGCTGCAGTTTACTTTTGCAACGACCACTCGATTGCTGGACACCTCAATCTTGAACTTCCTGAGTTAATCGGAGAATCAGATGGTCAATCAGAAATTCCGCGCATCGTCGGCTTCTCAACCTTCAGGAACGGAGGAACTGCAGGTCAGCCACCGGATCGCATTATTGGAAGAACTTGCCAGCCAGGATGATTTTACCTGGAATTCCATCGCAAGCCGTGTTCAGGCTGATGCGGAACTGGCATCCCGCGTCGTTATGGAAGCAGCGACGGCTGGCCGACACGGAGAACTCTTGCGCGAAATTCAGTCGATCGAACATGCGACCGCTTTACTTGGCATCAACTGGATTCAGAATCTTTTGGTGGAGCTGACCGACGAGGGCCATCAAGAACAGAAAGCTGCCTGATTTTCTGATGCGAAGGTGACCTCGATGCGTGAGATCAGAGTCCGGATCGAAAGGGGCAGCATCTTCAATCGCTGAGCCTCCATTTTCGTGGCCTTCGGGCATGGTGAAGTACGAATACTGAAACTCTGCTAACACGATTGAATCTCTGCACCACACTGGTGCGGAAGCTCTCGATGACAAAACAGAATGAGTCGATGCGTTTCGATTCTCAGCCGACGTGAGATGGTCTACAGTATGTTGATCTCTCAATTTGTCTGCTTGAATGAGAAAGTAAGCGCAACATGACACGAATTGTTTTTTCTCTTGTACTCCTGTTTTCGATCGGTAGCCAATCCTCTGCCGCTGAGTGGCAAACACTCTTCAATGGAAAGTCTCTTGAGGGCTGGACGCAAAAAAACGGATGGGCGAGCTACGCTGTTGAAGATGGTGCGATCGTCGGACGGACTGCTCCGGGAAGCCCCAATTCGTTCTTGACCACACTTGGCGATTACGGAGACTTTGAACTGGAGTTTGAAGTCAAAGTCGACAACGGATTGAACTCCGGAGTCCAGATTCGATCCAAGACGAAAGAGGTCGCAGATGGCCAGGGAAGAAACAACCAAGTGGGACGCGTTTACGGACCACAAGTTGAAATCGAATCAGGCCCTGCAGAAGCTGGCTATGTCTACGGTGAAGCCACCGGCCGTGGATGGCTGACCCCGGAAGATCGCCTGAAGCCACACGATCACTTTAAAAACGAAGAGTGGAACCAGTTCCGAATTGTCGCCAAGGGGCCACGAATTCAAACGTTCATCAACGGACAGGAAATCGAAGATCTGACCGACGAGCCGATCTACGAAAGTCATCCATCCGGATTCATCGGCCTTCAGGTTCACGGAATCGGCGACCGAGATCAGTCGTACGAAGTGCGTTGGCGAAACATTCGAATTAAAGAACTCGAATAGTTCATTCGGTCCGGTGCAATTTGCTCACCAAATTGGATGAGTGTTGCATTAGCTGCGTGAAGCCTTTACGCGACACAATTGCTTTCGATTCGGCAGGCTCTGGGTATGGACTCAGAGCCTGTTCGTTTGTGGAGTGCAATACTTTTCGAAAAGAGAGTGCAGGGCTCAAGCTGACGAACGCATGTGCGAGGCACGAATCTGGGCGTCTGATTTTCGTGTCACAATCATTTTCATTCGAAAGTCAATTATCGCAGACGTGTCGCTACGATCGTCATGCTGGGCCGCTTGATATCAGAGTATGGCCATAGTTGGCTGACCGCATGAATTTTGCTTTGCTTCTGCGGTGAAAGCTGCAGTTGATCGGAGATCACGGACGCCAGGCGCGCTGCCTGTTCAGTGGATCGAGCCCAGACAGTTGGCCCGGGCGAAGGCGTCCAGACGACGATCTTCAGCATCGAATCATTTCGTCTCGCGAATGGAGCAATTTCAACGAGCATTTTCCGCATCTCTTCATCAATCAGCGACCCGGTTTGCGGCAGAGGATTCATGCGATCAAAGGCAACTCCTAAGTCCGTTTCCTCGACTCCAGCATGATCATGAAAGCGTTCCAACTCGATGAGAACACGATCGAGTTCCTGTTGCTCCCAGTCGCGGATGTAAAGTGAATCCGACTCTTCATCAGGTCCAGAACCTGATTGATCACTGGATGGGTCAGGGACGATATAAACCGGTGGAGTGTGGTCAAGTTGCATTGGGCTGCGGCTGAGTTTCTCTGCGAAAATTCCAGGCACACCGAGTTCATCTGTGGCTCGAATGAACGAACCCGTGCCCGAATAGAGATTGACCCCGGTTTGCTCAGAAGCGAGCGAATTGAGCACAATGAAGAATGCGAGCAGCGCTGTCATTGTGTCTCCAAAGGAGATCAGGTAGCTATTGTTCGGACCGCTCGTGCTTTTCTTTCTCCTCATCAGATGAGCCTCATTGTATCTGCATCTTTTCGGAAGCAGTTGGAAGTCGTGAACGAATTTGTTCGATTGTTGTTAGTCGGAGTGAGGAATGTTCTTAATATTAACTAGGTCACGGAGTTCAGTTTTCGTGTATTAGAATGAGACGAATCTTCCGAGGTGAAATATTCGAATGCGGTAGCACTCCAACTGCCACTTGTTGAATCGATACACCACTCTGCATGGTGAGATAGGTGGCGATTTTTGTTGAGTCAATGATCTGTGGAGTGGACGCGGAATTGATGGTCAGATCGAAGGGTAGTTTCTTCATCTGAGCAGCCAGGAAGCCTAAGTGCTGCCGACCGAGGTCGGTCAGGTCTCCTTTCGAGTCGAAGAACAAGTCCCTCGAAATATCGAATGAGAACGACCGCATTTTTCCGAGTTCCGAAGATTCCTCAAGTGATTCCAGGCCCCGTCCCATCGCTTCGGAGATGACATCTGTGTACATCGGCGGAATCTCACTTCCCCGGAGTGTCAATCGACTGCTCGTCGGACGGACTCGCATCACGATGGAAGCATGATCGAGAGTCTGGTCACGATGGCCAATGTTTCCAGCACTTCCTCCAGCTCCGAACAGAGTTTGCTGCATCATTTCGAACTTCTCTGGCTCGCTGTTGGCAAATGTGAGGAGAAGGATGAAGAATGTCATCAATAGGGTTACTACATCGCTGTAAGTGATAAACCAGCGAGGAATACTTGTTGGCTTCGATTGTGTCTCAGCTCTCTTCATGGTGCTTGTCCGAACATGTCGTTCACATGTCTTTTTGATTCAATAGCGTGATATCGGAGGCGATTTAATCCGCTTTTCTGAGTCGCTTGCAAAACTTCAGGAGCACTAACACTGAGTAGTCGCTGACTCGTGATCTACAGAAGTGACTTGCCGGTTTAAGCGGCCTGCGTTGGGGTGACTGGCCGTTTCGACTCGGAGACAAACGCCGCCATGCGTTCCTGAACCACACGTGGTGCAAGGCCGTCGACTAGCGATGACAGTCCTGACATCATCAACTCACGGACAAGTGCTTCATCCTTGGAACGTGTTTCCAGCTTCCCTGCGAGCGGAATGCAGAAGAGGTTGGCGATGACGGCACCATACAGAGTTGTCAGAAGTGCTGTCGCCATTCCGACACCAATTTGAGAGGGATCTTCCAGGGTTCGGAGCATCTGAACGAGTCCGATTAGGGTTCCAATCATCCCAAATGCCGGGGCAGCTGCCGCAATTGCTTCGAGAATTTTCCGTCCGTTTTCATGTCGTTGTTCGATGCAAATGATCTCGGTTTCAAGGACTGAGGTGAGTTCGTCTCTCGAGTTTCCACCGATTACCATTTCGAGCCCGCGTTTCAGGAACGGGTCATTGATAGTTTCCATCTCATTCTCCAGAGAAAGCAAACCGTCCCGGCGTGCCGACCGGGCGAGATCTGTGAACTGTTGAATGACTGCATTCGTCTCGGGGAGTTTGGCGACAAAGCAGTTCTTCAGAACCGAGAAGAGCCCGATGACCTGTGACATTGGGGAGTTGATGAGCAATGCAGCGAACGATCCGCCGAGCACAATCATCATTGACGGAATGTTTACAAATGGCAGGAGCGATCCTCCAATGGAGATGGAGCCCAGGATCAGGGCGATCCCCAGAACCAATCCTATGATCGTTGCAAGGTCCATTTTACTTTCTCCATAAACAGACAGTTTAAGCTGCGTTCTTTATGCGATAGACATGTGCAAGAAGCTCTGCGATCGCCCGGTAGAACTCAGCTGGAATCTCATCTCCGAGTTCTGCGAGTGCAAAAATTGCTCTCGTCAATGGCTTACGTTCGAACACGGGAACGCCATTCTCACGAGCCACTCTCGCTATCCTCCGTGCAAGAGCATCCGTACCCTTTGCGAGTACGATCGGAGCACGCATGTGACCAGCTTCGTACTTCAGTGCGACCGCGTAGTGTGTTGGGTTCGTGATGACCATGGTTGCCTGAGGCACTTCTTTAAGTGCCTTTCTTTGACGACTCTCCATTTGGGCGCGCCGCATTCTCATTCGGATTTGCGGGTCACCTTGATCATCTTTGTTCTCATTTTTGACCTCCTGCTTTGACATGCGAAGTTTCTGTTCAAATCGATACCAACGAAAGCAGAAGTCACACGCACCCCAGAAAAGTGTGAGAGCCGCAAGTCCGAGAAGAATATATCTGACGAGTTGTCCTCCGAGTGCAATTCCTGCATGAGCTTGCAGTCGCGACGCAGTCCTCAGCTCGGGGAAGAACGTCGATATGATCCAGATCACAACCGCCACTGAAGTCCCGAGTTTCAGGCAGGACAGCCCTCCCCGGACTGCGCTTTCCATCGACATCAGCCGTGTCCAACCGCGTGTTGGAGAGAGCTTCTCGATATTCGGTGAGAGTGGTTTTGTTGTGAGAGTGATTCCGGACTGTAAATGTGCCCATAAGATCGAGAGCATCATTGAGGTGATTGCGATGACTCCACCACTAAGAAATGTCCGTGATAAGACCCACTGACCGGCACTGATCGTCTGCGATGGACCCCATTCTGCTGATTGAACATAGACGAGAGAGTCACGAAGCTGGCCGGCAAATCGGTGGAGGAAGAATGACCCAGATAGAAACGTTGCGATGGCGACAATCATTAGTGTGAGACCCATCGACAAGTCCGCACTGTATAGAACCTCTCCCTCTTCCCGGGCGCGTTCACGGCGTCTGGGAGTTGGAGCTTCCGTCTTTTGTTGATCGTTGTCGTCAGCCATGAACCTCTTCCGGATTGGAGAGATTGAGTGAACGTGTCAATTGTTTACGTGGGAGATTTGGATAAAGAAGTTAATCAGAAAGTAAATCGCGGTGGGAACTGCCAAGGATCGACTGGCATTTATCTGGGGTATTGCTAAATGGAATGTGTCCAGCGTGTAGCAACTTTTAGCGCAGAGTGAATGATGTCTGGGAGAAATACGATAAGGGCGACGAGCCCAACGATGAGGCGAATCGGCATTCCGAAAGTCATTAAGTTGAATTGAGGAGTTTGACGCATGATCATCAAGAGTGCTGTCGTCGTTGCGAGGAGGCATAGCAAGACTGGAGAACTCACTGCTACTCCGACACCGTCCGTTTCCAAAATGGTTTGAATCGTCCATTGTAGGTTGGGAAGTTCGCAGGGTTGTGCGATCGGAATCGAGTAGAGCGAGGAATCGAGAAAATAGAGAAGCAGATAGTGCCCGTTCAGTGCGAGGAAACCGAGCGAGAAAGCTGTTTCCAGAATTTCGGAGATGACATTGCTTTGAGCATCAGAAGTGGATGAAGTCATCGAAGCGAGTGTCAGTCCCATCTCCTGAGCGATCACCGACCCTGCAATGCGAATGGGGACGAGCAACAGGCCAAGACACCAGGCAGATGCGATCCCGAAAGCTGCTTCGCGAAGTACATGCCAGGTCAACCAACTCCAGGATGTATAGTTTTGCTGTCCGATTTGGAGAGCAGCTGCATGGATTGATGTCGGAATCCAGATGAGCATCAGGCAGACTGCGAATCCAATCTTGACTGTATTCGGGACCGGTTTACGACCAAGGATCGGAAGAAAAGCAACGAATGCTGAAATTCGAACAAAGTTCAAGAGCAAAACAGTCACTCCCAAAGTGATGAGCGAGTCTGTGGACGACGAGACTTGAGCCAGAGAGTCAGCCGCAGCGAGGCCGGTCATTGGACTGTCTCCAGCATGTGACTGACCACACGGGCGGTGAAACCCGTTGCGATCTTGAGTGACCATGGGAGAGTGACCATCATCACGAGAGCCACCGTCACGATTCGTGGAGCGAAGCTGAGAGTCTGCTCCTGAATACTCGTCACTGTTTGGAGGATGCTGATTACAGTTCCCACGATCAGGCTGACTGCAACTGCCGGAAATGACAAGAGGAGGGCAGTCATCAAGAGGTCGCGGCTGAGAGAGACAATTTGGAGAGAATTCATGATCGATTGTCGTTGTTGCACTAAATCATTGAGAAAGACTTGTTTGGCCGATGCTGAGTCTTAGCGGCTCAGTGTTTTGCGGTCAGTTGACTTTG
The DNA here is from genome assembly GCF_040717535.1 of Thalassoglobus sp. JC818. Lineage (NCBI taxonomy): Bacteria > Pseudomonadati > Planctomycetota > Planctomycetia > Planctomycetales > Planctomycetaceae > Thalassoglobus > Thalassoglobus sp. JC818. The sequence goes on along the minus strand of NZ_JBFEFI010000008.1, from coordinate 24,867 downwards.
TCGACGTTTTAAGATTGCGAAACTCTTGTACAAGATCCTGGACAAGTTTGGAGTCGTTGATTGAACTGAGAATCTTGGCTGCGTCACGCTCTTCGATGTTAGAAAGAATCTCGACAGCGATAGCCATCTTTCCATCGTTTGCCATCTCGCGAATCACATCGGCGCTCTTTTCAGAATCCATGCTTTCGATCCACTGTGAGAGTCGACGCGTGTTTTCACGTGTTTGCAGATCGATGTCTTTGCTGGCTTCCTGCATCTCCTTCAGTTTCGTTTCCGTCGTCGCCCTCTCATCGATAATAGACTGCCGGGCCTGAATCAGTTGGGAGATCAATTGCTCCGCACTTCTGATCTGCTCAGAAGTTCTTTTTCGTAATTGGTCCATTTCTTCGCGCTCATTGAGCATGTCGTTGAACGCGATCTGTTGTTGGATCACACGGTCCTGAATTCGCTTCTCTTCACCAATGATTTGTTTTTCACGCTCTTTGAGACTCATGCTGAGGCGGATGAGTTCTTCGACGCTCACCTCTTTTGGCCGCACCGGGACTGGCATCTCCTCCACACCTCCATCTGACTGGTCATCGTCATTCGGAGGGTGGAGGGTGCCGAGTACGTCGTTGTTGTTGGCCGTTTGATCAGAAGCTTGTTCAGAACTGAGAAAGCGATTCTTTGCCCACCACGAACCTGCACATGTGGCTGCGAATACGGTTCCAGAAAGAATGAGAATTCCGAGTGTTTTCATGGTGATTCTCTCTTCACGAGGGATTAGAGGCAGAGAAGCGGCAGGCTAAGAATGATTGATCGAGTTCAATCTGTTCGAGTGCGAGTTGTGATTTCCGGTGTTCCGCCTTCTTTCGAGCCAGCAGATTGTTCAATGAGCTCTCACGGGCCAAAAGTTTTTGATAAACGGACTCTTCTTGCTCGCGAAGTTCTTTTAGCTCGATAGCCAGGTTTTCGGCTTGATTGTGGATTTCTTGAAGCTGGTCACCAGCAGCCTGAATTGACAAGATGCCATTCGCGCCCTTGGAGTTAGTTAACGAATCGATGATTCCCGCAGTGACAATTCTTCTCTGGTGTTCAATCTCGTTGAACTTTTTATTGAGTTCAGCTTCCTGTTGTGCAAGCCGTCCGAGAGTTAGTTTCTGTAGACTGACTTGTTGTGAGGTGAGGCGAGCAACGGTTGCGAGAGGAGAATTGAAGGCTTTCATTGAGATCCCTCTGCCAGTTTGACGAGATGGGAAAGTGATTCGTTGCCTGAGGATGTCTCGCCTAAATTCTGTTGTAAGTACTTGTTAATCATCGGGATTTTTTGAAGGCATTGGTCAATCTCAGTAGATGTTCCTGGCTGGTAGAGTCCGGCGTTGACCAGGTCGACGATTTCCTCATGTTGCGACAACCAGTTTCGGATCGATTGAGCCGCCCGTTGATGTTCTTGAGACGTGACATCGGGAAAAACACGGGAGACACTTTCGAGGACATTGATCGCGGGAAAGTGGCCGCGGCTTGCGAGCCGACGATCGAGGACAATGTGTCCATCGAGAATTGACCGGGCTGCATCGGAGATAGGTTCGTCGAGGTCATCGCCGTCGACGAGAACGGTGGCAATGGCTGAAATTGCTCCCCGCTCGTTGGTGCCAAGTCGTTCGAGAAGAGAAGCCATGATTGATGTCACCGATGGTGGATAACCCCGCAGTCCTGGGACTTCTCCTCGAGCTAGTCCGATCTCCCGTTGAGCTTGAGCGAGACGCGTAAGGCTGTCCAAAAACATTAAGACATGGGCGCCTCGATCTCGAAGATCTTCGGCAATTGTGATCGCTGTTCGAACAGCCTGAAGCTTCATCACTGGTGATTCGTCAGATGTCGAAACGACCACAATTGAGCGTCGCAGACCTTCTTCGCCGAGACAGTCTTCGATGAATGGGAGGACTTCACGGCCCCGCTCGCCGACAAGGGCGACCACGTTGACGTCCGAACTGGCGTTTCGAGCAATCTCTCCGAGGAGCGTGCTTTTTCCGACTCCGCTTCCAGCAAAGAGGCCGACACGCTGTCCTTCTCCGAGAGTTAATAATCCATCAATAACACGAAGTCCGGTTGTAAGCACGCGTTTCACTCGCGACCTCTGAAGTGCAACAGGTGTTTGCCGCGAGAACGTTCTTCGTCTTCGAACACGAAGTATACCGCGATTATCGATTGGTTTTCCCATTGCGTTTATGACTCGCCCTATCAGTTCAAGCCCGACAGGAGTTCGCACCTGATGGTTTGTGGCAATGACGGACATGCCGGGTGTTAAACCCTGTGTTTGCTGGAATGTCATTAACTGTGAAGTCTCTTCAGAAACTCCGATGACTTCCGCGAGGAATTCATTTTGTCGACCGTCAGTGATGACACAGATTTCTCCCATTGACGCCGTCAGTTTGGCTGTGAGCGAATCGCGGACGCTAAGCAGTTTCCCGGCGATCTGGAAATCGTCGCAGTCTTTGATCTTTTCCTTCAGCTTGGCGACGTTCAACTTGAGTGTCATCTAGATCCTCCAGCCAGTGTCGGCGAATTTCCGAGAGTCGTGTTCCAATGTTGCTGACAAGTTCCCCGATCTGGGGCTCAATCAGTTTGCAGCTGCCTCTCTCGAGTTGATTGTCCGAACGCAGTTCCATTGAACGATCAGCCCAAGTTTCGGGCGAGGATTGAATCGATTTCTGCAGAATCGCAAGGTCTTGGGGGTGAAGTACAACGATCGGAGTTAGCTGCGGGGCAATGTGTCCAATCGCTGATGCAACTAGCTTGTCCACTTCGAATTCATCACGGTCGATCGCATGAAAAACCAAACTTGAAGCGACGGCAATCGACAATTCGACCGCAACCTCCTGGAGTTCTTCAAGGAGTTGTTCGCGACGGTCGGACATCGATTGAAGTTGGCCGGAGAGTTCCGCAAGCAAAGCAAGTGTCCGCTTGTTTGTGTCGTCAACTGGCTCGACAACTTCACGGACCGAAACACTCACCTCAGGCTGTGAAGAATGATCGTTCAAACCCGGGGTAAACGGTGTGTAGTCTCCGCTTGTCAATGAAACGGGACTTCGCGGGCTGAGTTTGATGACCGTCGGTACGAATTGAAATCGAATCCTGTGAGGTTTAGATGTGGAGGCCGTCATGTCACGTTCTCCTCATCGACAATTCCGATCGTTTGAGCGATCATTTCTCGGGCAGCTTCGCAAACTGATTTTGGAACCGGACGTTGATAGCTCAGTTCCTCGTTGAGAGTGGCTGCTGCTCTTCGAGACAAGTTTTGAAGAACTTTTTCAAGGAGTTCGGGCTCACATTCAAACAGTGCATGCTGGAGTGTTTCTGAATCGATGCGCGTCAAAACCTGTTGGACTTGCCGATCGGTGAGTTCGAGGAGATCATTGAATCGATATAAATGTTTTTGTAATTCGAGCGCTTGGTTGGAATCACTCTCTTCGATTGCACTGAAGAATTCTCTTCGAAGCGGCTTGTCTGTTTCACGCAGTATGTCTGCAAGCCGAATGAGCGGGTTCACAGCCTCGACTTTCTTAGGGCTCTTAAGAATTGCCTGTTGGACAGTCGTTTGCGTGAGGCGTGATACCAACTCAGCGGGAGCGTGTGGATCGTTGGCCAGTTCTCGGACTGTGGCTCGTCGATGTGAGGAGGAAAGCTCGTTGAGAAGGTCTGCAACGCGACGTGTGGAAAGGTGTTGGCAAATCAATGCAACAGTTCGTGGCTGTTCTTCTTCAAGGACTGCGGTAAGCTGATGCAAGTTCATGTGTTCCAGATCGAGAAGTGTGTCTCCCGTCAGTTGGTAAACTTCTTCCTCCTCTTGCTGGGGAAACTGGAGGATCGACGGATTTGAGTCGTCGGCTGTGTGGCTTTTGTTACTTGTAGTTTGTAATCCAGCCAATTTGACGGCGATCGACATCAGAGATTCAAATTCATCAAGAATTCTGGACTGGCGTCGTGTTGACGGGAGTTTCCATTCCTCTTGTCGAATTTTTTTCAGCAAGGGGCCACGAAGCTCTTCCGGAAGACTGAGAAGGAGAACTTGCCGGTCTTCTTCACGAAGCATTCGCAGGAGTGTTAAAACACGTTCCTCTCTGTTTTCTGTGTCACTCGTCGCCATGTTGTTCATGAATCCGTTCAATGAAATGGGATTACGATACAGCTGATGCTAATTTAGTTTGGATTAGCCTTGTTCATGTAAAGTAGTATTATGCGGCACGCTTCTTCGATACATCTGGGTTCTTCTCTGTATCGAGCCAAGATGCAAGAATTGTCGTCACAACTTCTGGATGACTTTGCATCTGTTCGGTGAGTGCATGGAGTCGTTCGACAACTTCAGGAGAAAGCGAATTCCCTTGAGGTGTTGAGATTGTCATCGGTTTCATCTTACGAAGAGTGATGAGTCCTAGGATAAGTGCGACAATAGCTGCTACTCCGAGGGAGACTGCTCTTAGCAGCGGTGCGTAGTCATTGAAGTTTTGTCCAAACACGGGAGGAGGAAGAATTGCGGGAACACCTGAAAGTTTTGCTGCGACCACTCGAATTTCGTCGCCACGACTGGCATCGAATCCAACCGCGTTCTGAATGATGGCTTCCAAATCATTCAGTGTGACGGCACCGGATTGCGTCTCGGTTGGTGAAAGTCCCGCTGAGGATTCGGCGATTTCTTCTGATTCAGGTAGTTGAACAACAGCAGCGATTGTGAGCCGCTTCACTCGACCGGGAAACTCTCTAATGAGGTCGGTTGTCTCACCATTGATATATTCTGTCGTTAGGTCTTCTGATTCATGATTGCCACGTTGGTGCGGAGTTGCTGGGGAGTTGTTGACTGTTAAGTTCGACGATGTTCCTGGCGGTCCAAGCGGGACAGGATTGGGATTGCTGTAGGATTCGGTCCGAATCTCTTCTCTGACCTTTGCTTTGCTGTCCTGATCGATGATCCTCTGAGTCCGCTCGACTTCGGTGAAATCCACATCCGCCGTCACTCGCACCGTGGCATTTCCGACGCCGAGGAGTGGAATCAGCAGGTTTTCAGCCTTAGCGGACAAGCGAGACTCAAGCTGAGACCGGTACTCAAGTTGCCCGGTGACGTGTGACTCGATTCCGGATGTCGCCGAAAGTAATTGACCATCAGTCGAAAGAATCGTGACCTGATCAGGACTTAAGTTCTCGACGCTGTGTGCGATGAGTGATGCCACTGCTCCAGCATCACTCGGTGTGAATGGAACCCCGGGCTGTAGTTCAAGCGTGACGCTTGCCTTCGCTGGAGTTTGATCCCGAACGAATGGGGAAATTTGCGGCTGGGTGATATGAATCGTCGCCTGCCGAATTGACTTCATCTGTTGCAATGTCCGGGCGAGTCGTGCTTCCTGTTGTCGGGCAAGCCGCTCTTGATGAAGACTCGGATCTGTCCAGAGCGAACTCGCAGATTCCTCTTCGATTGCTTCGTCGATGTCAATGAGATCACGAACGGCAAGACGAGCTTGGCCGAGCTCTTGCTGAGAAACGAGGATGGATGAACCCGCGAAGTTGAGCTTGTAGTCGATGTTTGATGACTCGAGAGCACTGACAAACTCAGCCGACTGGGCTGGCGAAAGATGGTTAGCGAGTGTGACCAACTCGGGAGTTGTCGCCCAATAGCCAACGACGACTAGAACTGCAATTGAGACAATCGTTGCGGATGCCATCAACCACTTCTGCGCTAGAGTCCAACGAGCCCAGACGCTTTGAAGTTGATTTCCTAGTTCCTTTAAGGAGTCCATAACAGCATCCAAAGAGTGCATTAACAGGAGACGAGAAGTGAGGCTGAAAATTTAATGGCATGTGTGAATCGATATTCGACGTCAAAGCCGCTGCGATTCACTGCACAGGGGATCGGGCTGAAACTAACCTACAGGTACGATGTCGATGAGCTTGGGCAATCGGTTGAGATTTACTTGGATTCACGCGTTTCCGTGAGTTAGCATCAAACTTGCATTCGCATCACTTCCTGATAACTCGTGATGAGTCGATCGCGAAGCTCGAGGACGAATCGGAACGAGAGTTCAGCTTTGGCAGTGTCGATCGCTAACTGCTGCAGGTCTTGTGCATCTCCATTGAGAACCTGTTCATGGCCATGTGCCATGATCTGTTGTTGTTGGAGTGTTTCAGAGAGTAGAGATTGGAATGTCTCTGCAAACGGCATTGAGGACGTTGCCGTGTTCTGCACGTCGCGGTGCGAAGCAATCGTCGCGACCTCAGGGAGTTGACTCAGATTGGAAATGTTCATCCGCCGACTCCTCGCATAAGTGTGAGAGTTTGCTCCGCCATTTTTCGAAACATCTCCATCGATTTTAGATTTGCTTCGTAGGCGCGACTGGCTGTCATCAGGTCGACCAGTTCCATCGGAACGACCACATTCGGCATACTGACCATTCCGCTTTCATCTGCATCGGGATGGCCAGGTTGATAGACGCTTGGAAATTCGGAAGGATCAGACTCAATTCCGACCACTTCCACTCCGCCCACCGCGTAAGACGACTGCGAACCGCTCGTGGAGAAGGGATCCGTTTCATCAAAGACGCTGCTGAAGATGACTTGTTGTCGCCGATACGGCCCTCCGTTGGGGCTGGACGTGGCATGGGAGTTTGCGATGTTGCTGGTCGCGACCTCCATTCTCATGCGTTCTGCCTTGAGCCCAGAAGCTGCTATGTCCGCAGCCCGAAACATATTTCCTGACAGCATGATTCCATTCTCTTGCGGGGACGTTGTGGCGATGTTTCGCGTTCAAAGACGGTTTCTCGTGGTCATTCTGAGGCGAACTAACCTACTGCGAGACGCATCATCATCAGTTGAGAAGAAATTAATTGTGAACATGTCTCGAAGAAGAGAGCGTTCTGATTGAGTTGGCCGAGTTCGTAGTCAACGTCGACATTGTTGCCATCCATCCGGATGGGCCTGTCTGCATCGTTATCGATTTCTTCAATCTCGATCGCATCCTGATCGCTGGACAACCTGTTTAATTGATCTTCGAAGTCGACGTCGACGCGTCGATAACCGGGCGTGTTGACATTCGCCAGGTTATGGCTAATTGCGTTGTGCCTCGCGGTAGATACCTGAAGCAAACGCGTGAGTCCGTCGATGTGGTTCGGAAAATTTGGCATGCCCACTGTATCGGTTGGGCCGTCACAATCGTTGCAATCGAATGGACCCACACTCAATAGTTGAGTGAACGTGAAGTAGATTCACGCGAATCCGCAAGAAGCCATGTTTGCTCAAGACAGCAACGGAATTAACACGCAAGTAAACGAGAACATTTTTCCTTCGCCTCTGGCCTTGCGTTCCTTTGAAGCGTCAGGTGATCTCGCAGCCATAGTCGCTCGCGTTTTCTAAGTCGTGATGAGTTCATGGCCTACGTGATGCAGACCAATTTCTGCAGCTTCGAACTTCAACTTTGGAACGCGAGATGCAAACGTTTTCACTCGATCGGAACTGGTAAGGGTAAGTCATGGACGTCAGTGCCAATTTGATGAAGTTGCAACAGCCACGCCAAGATTCGTCGTGGGCGGAGAAATCTCACACAGTCAATGACACGGACGCTGAGGTCGAGGAAACCGATGCGTTCGACGACATCCTGATCGCTTTGAATGTGGAAGAATTGGATTCACTTCCGCTCGCCTTTGAATTTGACAGTGTCGACCAGTCTCTAGAGCCTGATGGTTTCCATCTCGTCGATTTCGAGGAGTCGCAGGACCTATCAGAGTCCTCGTTATTCGCATCGGAACAGCTGACTTTTGATGACTTGAACGTTTACGAAGTTATTCCTGATGAACAGCCAACTCACCCCGGAGAATTTGAAGCAAATCCGCTTACAGTTGACGACTCTTCAGAGGTGGTAAAACCGCATATCGCGAGTTTTGATGTTCATCAGCCGGTGCCGTTCGATGAGAAACAAGAGCTCAACGTAGACACTCAGCTCGAAACTACAGAAGAGACCTCTTCGGACACTTTGCTGAACTCTGAGACCGATTCGCACGTTGAACTCAACTCCGATGTTGAAATCAATGATGAGCAATTGAAATTCAAGCAAGACGGATCGGAACAAACATCGTTGGATTTTGACCACGCGTTTCTAAGTGAGTCGCTGGACAGTGAAGTCGTGAACAGTCGCACGAGTGAGATTCCTTCGCAGCGATCGTTCAGCCCTCAAAAAGTCGCTTCTCGGATGGTCAACGAGGCACTTAATCACTCAGCTCAACTCAAGAGTCACTCCGAGGTTGAATTCTCGATGCGTCTTGATCCGCCTGAACTTGGTGCGGTTATTGTTCGCATGCGTCGAAGCGAACAGAAAATCGTAATGACGGTACAAGCTGTCGATCCGGAAACTCAGACTTTGATCGATGATAACTTCTCTCAACTACGCGACCTTCTCAGTGAGCACGATGCTCAAGTCGACTTTCAACAGAGTTCAACTCAGTCAGGTTCGGAACAATTTGAAGAATCGTCTCGACCAACACTTCGATTGCCTTCTGTGCAGCGTGAGGACACTGAGAAGGGTCACAACATGCAACTCAACTCAAATTCGGGGGCTCTCGATTTTCGAGCATAGTCTTTCATCACGGAATTAAACTTCAAGTCATCTTGGAATGGTAGAAAAGGACTTTCTATGCAGGTGCAAGGATTCAACGCAGATCTCGGTCGGCAGCAATTTCTCGATCTTCTCGTCACTCAGCTGCAGTATCAGGATCCGCTCGAGCCGGTCGGCCAACAAGAGTTCATTCAGCAGTTGGCTCAGTTCTCAGTGGTCGAAGGAGTCGAACAGCTCAATTCACAGTTTTCCGAAATGTTAAACCTGCAAACTCTTACAGACGGGGCAAGTTTCATTGATCAGAACGTTGAATATCTGTCGCCTGCAACAGGACTCGTTGAATCCGGAACCGTCACGGAAGCCAGAGTCGTCGAGGGCAAGTTAGCTCTGACAGTGAATGGAGAGACAGTCTCTGCGAGCGATATTCAAGCTCTACTATCGCATGTGGAAGCTTGAACATGGTCAATCCTGTCAAGGCAAATAGGAGATGGCTTGGTCCACCAGAATACGTTGATGCAAGGGTGGGACTTGGACGAAGTGTATGTCCGGCTGAGTTGAAAACCGTTCAGTAAATTCTTTTCCTTGATAGTTGCGAAGATGCTCAAGCGAATGCTTCAGAGTGGGTTTCGCAGTGATTCATATCTAACGATAGTTAATAGCAAGGTGGCGACGGATGGCGAATGCACTAATCACTGGTGTTTCCGGTTTGGCAACACATCAGAAGATGATCGAGGTGGTCGGTAACAACCTTGCGAATCTCAATACAACCGGGTTCAAAGCGCGTCGCACCCACTTCTCAGATGTCTTTCACGAAACGGTTAAAGGTGGATCGGGCGGGGCTGTTGGTGTTGTCGGCGGATCGAATCCGGCACAAGTTGGAAACGGATCGAAGTTGTCGACCATCGGTGTGAATTTCACACAGGGGAATTTGGAGGGGACTGGTGCGACATATGACTTCGCGATTGATGGGGAAGGTTTCTTCATGGTCGATTCGGGACAAGGTCCACTCTTCACACGTGCGGGTGTCTTCCACGTCGATCAGGATGGATACCTCGTTGACTCAGCGACGGGATATCACGTCCAGCGATTCAGCAGCGTCGGAGAACCGGACGGAGTCGACCCTGGATTTCAAATACCGGGAGACGACAGCATTCGCATTCCGTTGGGGACAACAGTCGCCGGTGCGATCACTCAGTCAGCTGCCGTCGAGGGCAATCTCGCTCCCGGCACGAGACCGGCAATCTCGCAAGTTCTGCAGTCAGGTCAACCGTTGCTGGCAGGAGGAACCGCTGTCAGCGCGGCGACGCTTTGGAATGATCTGGATATTACTTCCACTCCGTTTCAGCCAGGGGATGCACTTTCATTTCAAGGCACCGATCATGATGGGACTGCGGTCAACTCTTCGTTTTCGATTGATGGGACAACGACTGTTGGCGATGTCATCAACGCGATGTCGAACGCTTATTCCGGGGCAACTGCTTCTTTGAACGCGGACGGATCAATCAGTCTGATCGCAAATGAAAGTGGCCAGTCGGACTTGAGTGTTGTACTTGCTGAGGAACCCGGGAACGTTGGAGGCATCGATTTGACTTCTCACCAGTTTGGGGTCAATGAACTCGGTCAAGATGGAGAAGTGGTTCGCACCGGGCTTGAGATCTTCGACGAGCGCGGGGATGGACATCTCATCGGACTGGAGTTTGAAAAACAATCGGACGGCACTTGGACGATGACAGCAGCCCTCGACCCTAGCGTTGGTGTTCTGAGCGACGACCGGATCGAAGGCCTGACCTTCCGTGAAGATGGATCATTTGATGGAATTGCCGGACCCGATGGGCAAATTGAAGTTCAGTTCGTCGGGCAGGCATCATCTCAGCCTGTGATCTTCGAATTCGGAACGCCCGGGACATTAAACGGTTTGACGTCGTTGTCCGGGGAATCGTCGGTGGCATCAACACAGGATGGATTTTCGACAGGGACACTCGTTGGTGTGACAGTCGACGGAAGCGGCCTGATCGAGGGGATCGGAAGTAATGGTCGTCGTATGGAGATCGCACAAATTGCTTTGGCGACGTTTCGAAACCCGAATGGTCTGTCGAGTGAAGGGAACAACTTCTTCGCTCAGACCCTCTCAAGCGGCAACGCAGATGTCGGTTCGCCATTCTCTGGGGGCAGGGGGCGCATTAACGCTGGGCAGCTCGAGGCTTCCAACGTTGATATCGCAGTCGAATTTACCCGCTTGATTGTGGCTCAACGCGGGTTTTCAGCCAATGCTCGCACGATCACCGTCACCGATGAAATCCTCGAAGAGTTAAACAACATCATCCGATAGCACGCTGTCGATGTTACATAAAACGGCAGGGGCCCAGCGATTCGACTCTATCGTCGTCAATGAGACTCTGCCGTTAGTGATACATATCGTCCTGTACTTTCAGTCTTCTCAGCTGAGAAGAGATCGTGCTGGAAGCTGACTATTTCTGCCCCGTGACTTCGCGGATGAATTTGAGCATTAAGGGATGGGCTGGATGCGCCATTTCCCCGTGATTGTATCCGTCGAGTTCGAAAAGCGTCGTCTGTTGGTGGCCGGCGACTTTCATCATCCGCCACATGTAAGCGTTTTCTTCGTAACGTCCCAGCGTTTCCAGCTCGCGATCTCCAGTGATGAGCAGCAACGGCGGCGCGTCTGATCGGACGTGATAAAGCGGAGCGAGGTCATCAACAATTGGTTGTTCTTGCGGAATTCCTCGTTCTTCCCGGACCGTCATGTGGGTAATCGTGTGTCCGCTGAACGGGATCAGACCAGCGATCGAATCTGCATCAATCTGGTGAGCTGCCAGCCACCGCTTGTCCAATCCGACCATGCTGGTGAGGTAACCACCCGCTGAATGTCCGCTGACGAAAATCTTCTCTGCCGACCCGCCATAGCTGGGAATGTTTTCAAATACCCAGGCTACGGCCGCAGCTGCGTCTTCGATATAAGCAGGTGCTTTGACTTTCGGATACAGGCGATAGTTGACAGCGACGACCGCGATTCCCTGATCTCTCAGCTCTTCAGGAATGAATCGATTTCCATTCTTCAACCCGCCGCCATGAAACCAGACGACTGTTGGAAAGTCTTTGACGTTCTCAGGAAAGTAAATGTCGAGCTTGCATCGCTGACGTTCCAGTTCCGAAGCTGTTTTCGCATCGCGGTATGCGATTTCCTTTTCTGTTCGGTAGCGGATTTCATTGTCGTCAGCGAAGAGCAGCGTGGGAGCAAGTCCGAACAGAATCGCAGCGGTCAGAACTGCTTGCCCAGTGAAGTGTGTGCGTGACTGATTTTGAGCGAGACGCATGAAGTTTCCCGACTGAAAGTTGTGAAAGTACGATTTCGAACACAGAGATCGATCAATCATCTCTTGTGGATTCGTGAGTTGCAATCGCTTGAAATGCACAAAGACAGGATGAGTTCGAAGTGTCACGGACGGTGGAAGCATCGACTTGTCGTCATCCTACTCGCAATTCTTGTGAACGAGTCAAACGCAACATCGATTGAACTTAACGGCAGTCTCTCATGCGTTTTGGGGTCACGAACTCTACGACCACTGCACAGGCAACATGCTCGAGAGAAGGCGGTCTGAAGTGAAGAGCGACGCCAATTGGACCTACGAGGCAGCAATATTTTGATGCGAACTTCTGCAACCGGCATGAATTGCCCCTCTTCGCTGGCGAATCTTCAGATTCCGCGATTGTCGGAGAGATTGTTATTCAAATCTCTTCCGGTTCAGTGAAAAAATCATAAAACTAAACTTGCCAGGCGTTGCGGACTGAGCTCGCCCACAACGTTCACGATGCGACATTGAATAACGCACCATTGATTCATGATGATCGGGTGGTTGGAAGGAGACTGTTCGTGAAAGTTTGGCCAGGAGAACCGTATCCGCTTGGGGCAACCTGGGATGGACGGGGAGTAAACTTCGCACTGTTCTCTGAGTACGGGACGCGGGTAGAACTCTGTTTGTTCGACTCAGCGACAGCCCGCCGGGAATCGGTCTGTATTCCCCTTCATGAACGAACTGATTTTGTTTGGCACTGCTACCTGCCCGGAGTGAAACCGGGACAACTCTACGGATACCGCGTTCATGGTCCGTATGAACCAAACAATGGTCACCGATTCAACGCCCACAAAGTTCTCCTCGATCCATATGCGAAGGCAATCGGACGCACACTCAGCTGGAATGACAGCCTGTTCGGCTACCGCATCGGCTCGCCCGAGCAAGATCTCTCCTTCTGCGATCATGACAATGCCCCATTTGCTCCACTGGGGGCGGTTGTCGATGAACGCTTTCACTGGGGCAACGATCAACAACTTCGAACGCCGTGGCACCAGACAGTTATTTATGAACTTCATGTCAAAGGAATGACCAAGCTGCATCATGGTATTCCTGAACCGCTCCGCGGAACTTATGCAGGTCTGGCAAGTAAGCCGATCATTCAGCATCTCAAAAAACTTGGCGTGACCGCAATCGAACTGATGCCGGTGCACCACCATGTTGATCATCGACATCTGGAAGAACGCGGACTGACGAATTACTGGGGCTACGACACTCTCGCATTCTTTGCTCCAGAACCGAGTTATGCATCCGACAAGACTCCTGGGGGATGCGTTCGCGAATTCAAGAAGATGGTGAAGACTTTCCACAAAGCCGGGATCGAGGTGATTCTGGATGTGGTTTATAACCATACGGGAGAGGGAAGTCGTCTAGGCCCGACGCTTTCACTGCGAGGTCTTGATAACTCGCACTACTACAGATTAGTTCCGAATCAGTCTCGGTACTACATGGATTACACCGGGTGCGGTAACACTCTGAACATGCTCTCACCGCGAGTTCTTCAACTCATAATGGCTAGTCTGCGGTACTGGGTCACGGAGATGCATGTTGACGGATTTCGCTTTGACCTGGCGAGTGCACTCGCTCGAGAGCTTCATGCTGTTGATAAGCTGGGAGCATTCTTCGATATCATTCATCAGGATCCAGTGCTCTCCAGAGTCAAGTTAATCGCAGAACCTTGGGATCTGGGTGAGGGTGGATACCAGGTCGGGAACTTCCCCGTGGGCTGGACGGAATGGAACGGCAAGTATCGCGACAATGTTCGTCAATTCTGGAAAGGGGACGGACACGCCGTCTCTGAATTTGCGACTCGCCTCACTGGAAGCAGCGACCTGTACGAACACAACGGAAGAAGGCCTTACGCCAGTATTAACTTTATCACATCCCACGATGGCTTCTCGATGTATGATCTCGTCTCGTATAACGATAAACATAATGAAGCGAACAGCCACGGGAATACCGATGGAGACTCCCACAACAACAGTTGGAATTGCGGAGTCGAAGGCGAGACAGACGATTCCCAGATTCGCGGACTGCGGGCTCGTCAGATGCGGAACATGATGACGACGTTGTTGCTCTCGCAGGGAGTTCCAATGATTCGCAGCGGCGATGAAATCTGCCATTCGCAGGGGGGCAACAACAATGCCTACTGCCAGGACAATGAAATGAACTGGTTGAACTGGGACTTAACCCCAGATCAACAAGATTTCTTTAACTTTTGCTGCCAGGTTGCAACCATCTGGCGAGAGAATCCCGTCTTCCAGAGACGGCACTTCTTTCAGGGGCAAGCATTAAGAGGAGCCACTCAGAAAGACATTCATTGGCTTTCTCCGAACGGCAAGGAAATGAATGACTCCGACTGGCACGCCCAGTCCGCACGCTGCCTTGGTGTGATGTTGAACGGACTCATGACTGACGAAATTGATCGTTGGGGCCGGCAGATCAACGGGAGCACAATGCTCGTGCTGTTGAATGCTCATCACTTTGATGTCCCGTTCAAGCTTCCAGCGATGACGAGCCGCGGACAATGGATTCTGGAACTCGATACAGCACTGCCCTACGCGAAGTCGCATACGCTCAAGATGAACCAGCGAAGAATGAGTGGTCGATCAATCGTCGTGTTGCGATTTAAAGCCAGCCGCTGGAATCGTTCGAAGATTCAAAATCATCCACCGGAAGAACGCCGTGGCCCGCATCTGCTCAAGCAGTTTCAACGATGGTCAAACATTGCAACGCCTTCGGAAAATGGCGCGGGGAAATCGAGTTCGTCAGACAAAAACGGCCATCGACTTTTGACACGACTGTGGGAACATGTTGAATTGATCAGTGGCTCGAAAAGCTGGTGATCTCTTCAGTCTTCGCTGAGGAACTGCCAGTCGCTGGCAACCGCACATTGTGACCACAAGTTGAATTCTTTCCCGACCGATTCGTCACCCTTCACGAATCCGGTCGCGCCTGAAGGATCGTTGTCAGTCCAGAAACAGACAACGCCATTTCGATTCACTTCGGCTTTCGCGACTTTGAAAAGTCCGATTTGGATCGGCGATTGGATCGCCTCGCCGTCATCGAGTCGCTTCGCGACTTTCTCAAAGTCAGCTTGTGAAGCAGCAAAGGCAAGTTTCAGCGGCCAGTTCAAAAACGCGACCGAAGTGATCATCAAGGCTGAGAAGATGATCAGCCGACGCCGAATCGGTATTCCGGTGAAAGTCAAACCGACGAGAAGAAATCCGGAAAGCAGGCTCAGCACGACAACCATTGTCGAATCAAGTGGCCACAGAGAGCCAGCAACGGGAATCCCAGCGAAAACAAGCACAGGGACTTCAGACATCACCGACAAGAAACGATTGGAGTTGTTCATTCCCAAATCTCAAGGATGCTGCAGCTAAATCACCGCATCGATTGACGAACAGCTAACTCTCATAGACTGGAATTTTGTATGGAATTCCAACAAAACATGCATCAGCAGTCTATCAGCTGTGAGAGTTGTTGTGCCAGTTTTCTCGGAAAGGTCATTTCTTTCGATTAACAGAGAACAGCCGATTCTCCGTGGGAAGCCTCTGAGTCTGTGTGTCGTTCTCCAAGCCGCGTGCGATCCGCAGCACGAAATGACATCCGAACGTTTGCCCCTCCCTGGGCAGACGATCATCCATGAATCACGTTCGGATGTCGTCCCGTTGCACGGGCTTCGGTGATTTCTGAAATGGCTTGGCGATAGCTCGGAGAAGCGGACTTCCGGCTTCGTTTTCATGATCCTTGGCCGGGCAAGTCGAATGATTTGAGTGAACTACGCTGGGCGATGCGGGGACGCATCGAATTGAAGCTGTTCGAGACCTGGGCGAATCCATTCCCGACAGAGTTCGGTAATTGGAATCTGACGTTCAGCAGCTGCCTGGCGCAGAACTCGCCAGTCGGAAATGGGAAGGAAGATGGAAATTTGCTTGCGAAGTTCAGTTTTCTTGGGCATATCGTTTCGTCAATGAGTTGAGTTTTCTGATAGAGATGAAAGCACCCGAAGGCGGACAACCCCCCGCGCTTAGCTTCGTTCGGTGTTGTCCGTAAGTCTGTTCGGATCTGGACGAGAAGACTCCCGCTGCTTCCGCTTTGATCTCTTAGGAGATTCAAAGGGGGAATCGTCAACATCCCAGTCGCTCATCGTCAGTTCTTCCGGCATCGGAAAATGACTGTCCCAGCTCAAGCGAACCTCACGAACCATCGCATCGATCTCCATTCAATGTGTTTTCGGACGAAGAGCCAGTACCGAATGTCGGGCGTAGTCGTCTGACTTCTGCAACAGCCAGCTTGCTCTTCTCACCTTCAATACGAGCACCAATTCGAAACCTGACAGCTGTCTTGGCAGTTTTTCGAGAAAAGTCCAGCGCCCGGAGTTTGCTTCACAATCCGTTCCAGATTCAGCAAGCTGTCACTGAATGCAATCAATGACTAGACTCGAAAGTGGTGAACTTTTCAGGCATTTGTTGGGAAGGCAGGTCGATGCAAACGGAGGCCAGCGTAGAGATTCAGCGATCGATAGAAGATGTCTTTTTTCTAACAATCGATCACGTCCCGGAATGGAGTCGAGTTGTTGTCGAAGATGAAGTCATCGACGAAACTCCCGACGTCATTGGATCGACGTTTCGAACGGTAACCGCAGAAGGCGGAAATCGAATGGAGTTTTTGGGAGAGGTCACCGCCTATGATCCTCCGAAATTTCACGCGATTCATCTCACCGGAGAACTCTTCGATATCGACGCAGAGTATCGGTTTGAATATCTCGGAGCGAAGACACGAGTCACCCAACTCTCAACCGTCACGCCCAAGGGTTTCTTGAAAGTGTTCTTCTTTATGTTCGGCTGGCTCATGAAAACTTCGAGTTGCAAGGCAACTCAACAAGAGTTGGACCGCCTCAAACGCTTCTGCGAGACTCAAGGTGAGCAGCCTTCCTCGGCATCGAATCAAGAAGACAGCTATTGAGTGACTGCTCGTCTTCTGTGGGAGATCGTCAGTTGCTCTCTCATTTTTTGCGAAGCGGCTTCAGGGTGAGTGTCAGAGTCTTGTGATTGTCGAGAGACATCGCTGAGAGAGAAAAGGCTTTCTTAAATGGTAAACGTGCATTCGATCATTCCTTTCTACCTAGTGCTTTTCTTTCACGTCTTTTCACTGCATGCGAGCGGGGATCAGCGACCGCCGAATGTGATTCTGATGCTGATCGACGATCAGGGCTACTACGATCTCGGATGTTATGGTGCGACAGAATTCCACACGCCAGTAATTGATCGCATCGCCGCCGAAGGAATTCGCTTCACTGACTACTACGCTGCCGCTCCAATTTGCAGCCCATCTCGAGCTGGTTTGCTGACGGGGTGTTACCCCCGACGTGTTGGTCTTGAGACCTGGGTTCAACGGGCTGATTCCCGTGTGGGACTTAACCCCAGCGAACTGACACTGGCGGAACTCTTCTCGGAAAACGGCTATGCAACGAGCTGTATCGGGAAGTGGCATCTCGGGTTTCATGAGCCGTTTCTACCGATGAATCAGGGATTTGATGAGTACTTCGGTTTGCTTCACAATCTCGATCCAGTTGAAACTCGTTATTTCGAGCAAAGCGGAGGCGTTCCTGTCTTGCGAGGAAGTGAGGTCGTCAAACGGCCAGCTGATCCGAATGAACTCACAAAGGTTTATACCGATGAATGTATTCGGTTTATTACAGAGAACAAGAACAAGCCGTTCTTCGTATATCTGCCGCATACGATGTTACATAATCCTTTGGGAGTCAGCCCGGAATTTCGAGGGTCATCTGACTTCGGAGAGTATGGTGATGCCATTCAAGAACTCGATTTTCATGTTGGGCGACTGGTGAACACGCTCAAAGAATTAGAGCTCGATCAACAGACGATCGTCGTTTATCTGTCCGATAACGGACGGGGACCTGGAAGAAATCCGCAACAACCGCTCATCGGCAGAAAACTGACGACGTTCGAAGCTGGAATTCGGGTGCCAGCAATCGTGTGGGGACCCGGCTTGGGAATCGAGCAAGGCGAAGTCTGCCGCGAGATCGTCCATGCCATGGATTGGTATCCCACACTCGGTTCGTTCGCAGGAATTTCCGTTCCAGAGGACCGCGTCATCGACGGGCGAGATCTCTCTGCTCTTTTGACCGGGAAAGCGACCGGGCTCGACGATCCGATAATTGCTGACTCTCTGAACGGAAAGATTCTGGAACGCCGACCCTGGAATCCCGGCGATGAATGGAGCGACCTCGTCACTCGTGAAGAGTATCAGAACGCTTTCTTCTACCACGGAAGTCAAGGAGCGTTGGCCGCTGTTCGATGGAAGCAATGGAAACTCGTCCTCAACCCAAGCTTAGAACTCTTCAACTTGGAATCTGACCCTTCGGAGTCGAAGCCTGTTCGGAATCCGGAGATCATCCGCAAGCTTCGTGGTATGGCTGTTCTCTTTCAGGAAGAGATGCGTGATGGTGAGCGGGAAGTCGGCAGGATCAACGAATAAATCGTTCTTTAATCAAACACAGCGAACTTCATCTAAAACGATTCATGTAACTCAAGCAGAATTGATTGAATTCGCTTTACGAAGCCTCGTTAGAAGAGAGTTCAAGCGGGGAAATTCGCTGAATCTGAGATGAATGAACTGCTGCGACGTACCCAACCGTCTCGGGAAAGGCTTTCACTTGGACCTGAAGTTGAGTGAGGTCAGAACAGAGATAGCGATGACAGATCGCAGCCCGCATTTCCGGAGGAAGGAAGCAGCCATTTTCGCCATGAAAAAAGCATGAACCTGCATACGTCACGCTTCCAAGATGGTTGGCGTAGGTCTCAACAATCTGATCAGGAGTGAAGTGCGGATGTTGTGCTCTCATTCGCAAAATTACCGGATGGTCCAAGTACGCGAGAGAATTTCCCCCTCCCTGACAGCACCACCCCTGGCAGGTCGCACAAGCTTGGCCGACGATCTTGGCTTCTGACTCGTCTAACGACTCACCAAAGTCTTCTTCAGGCGGATCGGTCTCGGGATCTGGATACTTTTCGAAGTTTTCATTGACGAGCGAAGTGAGTCCTTCGAGAAATGCTTCTCGTCGCTCACTTGGAAGTGGAGTAAGCATTCGTCCTTGAGAGGGGACGATCGCTGGCTCATGGAGAATGGGCAGATCGATTCCGTGTCGTTCAGCGTCCACCACTGAGAGAGCACGGATCTTCTCTTTGAGATCTTCACGATAAGCTTCGTGTGATTCGATGCGTTGGAGATCACGCGATTCGTTTCGGCAGCTTGTTCTCCGACATTGGCGACCGGAAACTTTTTCAGACGTCGTCAGGAAAGCTTGACATCGATCGCATTGAGCTTCGCCACGTGCCAGTTTCGCGTGATATGTACGACGACAAGTTCCCGAGGAGCACACTGGGTGTAACCCTCGGGAACTTAAAGGCAGCGGAGTTCGGCAGACAGCACAGACAGTGGCACCGCGTTGCGAAGCATGTTCACCTGTTTTCATACCATCGAGAATAACTCCAGAAACTTGTTCGTTTCAACAATCAATCTCAAAGTGAGACGTTTCAAATCAAATGGCTTCTGTCAGTCACTCATCGCATTGAAAATGCATTAATTACTCGACCAGATAGCAACCTCGGAGAGGTTGGGCAAGTTTTGCCAAGGGATTTCGACGTTCGAAACGTGTTGATCGGTCGAAGCTTTGAGCTCCCGAATCAGTTGATTGGCTTCTGTTTGGATCGACTGGTCCGTTGACAAGACACGAATCCGGCTGAGAGCGGGTTCAGCGAGACGGCCCATGCTGAGGAGGGATTTGAGTGCAGGGCTCTTGAACTCAGTTTTGTTCTGGGTTGCTTGTGTCCGTGCTTCCGCACTTTTTGTCACGAGATCGAGGACTCGCTGTTCCGTTTCTTTCGGCATAATCTCCATTCGTCCCACCAGCACTCGCACGACTTCGTCGGGCTGCGGTGTGACATTTAGTGGGAGCAGAGTCTCGGTGATGTGTGTGGGAACCATATACAGCACACGCGTTCCTTCTTCTCCGAACCATGACGATTTCCAGCACTCGACCATCGACCGTGCTTCTTTCTCATAGAGCCCTTCCTCAACGAGAGCAGAGGTCATTTCAGTGGCGAGCGGTTCAATGTCACTCCAATCAGAAGCGTGTTCGAGAGTGATGTTGCTTTGTGCCTCGACGCGGTCGAACTTGCGAAATCGCACGGCTTCATTTTTGACTTCGATCAGAAAAATGGATCGGATTTCTTCATCGCCGGTGTTCGACAATGTGAACGTTCCGTCGGTCGCTTCCTTTGCAGAAATGGGAAGATCAAAGTTGCCGACGCCGCGGTAGAAGAGAAATTTCTCGAAATAGTCGATGGAGTTCGGCGCTTCCCCCGTTCGAACTTGGACGATTGCAGAATCGGTGTTTCGGGCTGCGAAGTAGTGCGGATATCTCTGTTCCGGTTCCATGAGCAGTTTCTCGACGCCGTGTCCAATGCGGCGAGATAGCTCTTCGTCATTGAGCACTGGTCGCAACGACTGAGGAGGAATCAGATGGATCGTTCCCCAGTCGAGTTTTCCATTTTCGAGCGGGATCTTAGGATCGATTCCCTGTTGAAACGGAGTCGGAGCGAAACTTTTCATCTCTGGAAGCACAGCACGAACAGGCGGAAAATACTCCGTCAAAAGACCTTCCGGAAACTCGACGTTGACTTCCACGTCACGTTCAACATCCGTGTAGAAGTATGTGATCGGTGTCTCCATGCGTTGGATGGCACGAATCGATTGCTTCGAGAAGAGTCGCGACCACGTCGGTCGGATCGTTGAAACGAAATGCGGGAGATCGTTCTCGACGAGCGGCCGGAAAGCGAGATGAATTCCGTCAGATCCCGAGAAGCTGGTGAATGTTCCCCATTCATGAACAATCAGTGGGGAATCAGCGAGTTGGCCATTCGTCGTCTCGGTATCAGAATTTGAAAGATCTGATGAATCGACCTGCTTTGAGTTCGCAGTCAGATTGATCGCGAACGTACAACAGATGAGAGCACCAACGAGGGAAGGCAAGAGGAACAAACATTTCATGTGATTGTCTCCGGTTCGGACTGAGAGTTCAGACACCTTTTGGTCGAATCCGGGAGAGCCAGCGACTGGCGGAATCTGAGAATTTCGAGAAAAATCATTTGAATGCTGATTTTTCTCCATCCTCATCGAGAGTCTCACTCGACTTGTTGGAGAGAAGGAAATTGTCAAGGAGTGGTCAGGAGCGACGGATGACCGATGCAGAGTTGGTTCATCGAACTCGCCACGGGGAATCCCTCGCGAGAGATCAACTTGTGCGCAGATGGGCTCCCCGCATTCTTGCCATCTGCCGCGCGAAAATCGGCCATCACCACGTCGCAGAAGATTTAGCACAAGAGACACTCATTCGCGGATTTGCCGATCTCGGTCGGCTGGCACATCCCGAGAAATTTGGGAGTTGGCTTCGCTCAATCGCAAGCCATGTTTGTACAGATTGGCAAAGGTCCACCGCAGCCAAGAGACGCGCCATCAACGGAATTCAGGCCAATGGGCTGAGTCGAGGCCGATCGGTTGGCGGCAGCAATAACTCTCCCCAGATTCAGGCAGAAGACGAAGAGCAACGTGAGCGCCTGGAAGAGGCGATTGATCAACTTCCAGAGGATCTCCGGGAACCACTCATGCTCTTCTATTACGACGAAATGACATACGAAGAAATCGCAGCACTTGTGGGAGTCTCACGGGCAACTGTCAACACGCGACTGACGAAAGCGCGTCACCAACTGGCCTGTCAGCTTGCCAGCCTCGTTGAGTTGAAAGAGTAGGGGGGAGGATATGCGTTGCGAATCGATTCAACAACGAATCTGTGAAAGTCCCGATCACTTCTCGGCTGACCCGGATGGCGACATCGTTCTGCAGCACCTCGCGGAGTGCCAGACCTGTCGCGCCTTCGCTCAACAGGTGCGATCGGTTCATCTGGACCTCCTCAAGCTCGGTTCTGAGAATCTTGATCGATCTCTCTCAATCGCTGATCGAGTTCTCTTCGAGATTTCACAAAGAGATGTAACGAAAAGTGCGAGCAGTTTTCCGCGATCGAACCAGTCACTCGATTCGGCTCGGTTCAAGTGGAACACCGTGCTCAGTTGCGCAGCTTCTGCGTTGATTGGATTTGTCCTCGCCGTTTTGTGGCTGCGACCTCTTAACGACCCGGAACCGATCGTCGCTGAACAGCAGGTGGAGAGTCCTGCTGAGGAGCCTCCCTCGGACGTTGGGTTGGAATTTGCAAACGAATGGCCAATCACCGAAAGCGACACTGCCGCTCACCTGATTCATGCCACTGGCAAGGTCTCGATTCGAGCGAAGGAAAACGAACCCTGGAGTGAGATCGAAATGGTTTCACTTCCCACGTTCGGTTGCCCCACCTCTGGATCGGTTCGAACGGAAGAAGGCGTTCTTTGTGAACTTGAAACGACGACGGGAAGCCGCGTCCGACTCAATGAGTCGAGTGAAATTAAGGTGCACTCCGGCGACGAAGTTGAACTTGTGCGTGGGCAGGTATGGTTTCGAGCATCAACCGATACTCCCTTGAAAGTAAAGACTGCTGGCGGCGAAACGACACCGGAGAAAGACGATTTGAATTGGCGATTAATGTGCCATTCCAACGCTGAAAGTCTCGCTTCGTGTGCTCCCGATCAGTCTCTTCAAGTCGCTGCCGCTCTCGGATCAGTCGATGTCTGTTTGAACGGTGTCGACCGGACTCTGCTCCCGGGAACATTTTTCACACTGGCCGATGGAGAGGTCAACGTGCGGGAATCGAGTCAGGACATTCTTTCTGAAGAACGCTGGATGCAGCCACTGTTGACACTCGCTGGGCATGGCAATCCTGAGTTAACGAAACGCGTCGATGCCTTGCTCGCTCAGATCGGGCGGACGAAACTCTCGTCGATGTTTGAACGTGATTTGAGAAACCTCGGCGAATTTGCAGCACTGCCGTTGATGCGATTCGTCAGCTCTGACGAATCGGTGAATGAATCCGCACAGCGACAGTTGGCGATCAGGATTATTGCCGACACCGCCCCAATCTGGATGGTGCCGGATCTGATTCAAACTTTGGACGACGATGATGGAATTGTTCGTATGGAGTCTGCCCGTGGGCTGCTTCGGCTGACTGAGGAGACGATGGGAATTCCCATTGAAGATTGGAATCGAGAACGGGATGTTTGGGAGCCCGCGTTCATCCGTTGGAAAGAATGGTGGCGCGAAAATCGATCTACGTTTCCTGTCGCTCCGACTGTCGTCGTTCCCCAGCAGAACCCGACGACTCTGTGATCGTCTCTTACGGAATCTTCGTCGTTGACAGATTGAAGTATTCACTGATCCCTTCGAGAACGTTCGCCACGGCAATCGACGAGAGGACCAATCCCATCACCCGGCTGATCACACTTGCACCGCCCAGCCCGATGATGTTGGAGATGAGTGTCGATGCCCGCATGAGCAGGTAGGTAATACAGATTACGCCGAGCATCAATCCAGCTGTCACAATCTGATGCGTGACCGAGTGTCGTCCGTTCTCAGTCAGGAGCACGACAGCCATCATTGCTCCTGGTGACGCAATCGACGGGGTCGCCAATGGGAACACGGCGGTTTCGTGCGTTGATTCCATCGACTTCAATTCGCTTCCGGGTTTTCCTTCGCCGAAGATCATCGTCATCGCGAACAGGAAGAGCACCAATCCCCCAGCGATCTGAAACGCCGGAAGAGGAACTCCCATTCCGTCCAACATGACCTCGCCGACGGCAGCAAAGAACAACAGAATCATCCCAGCGATGGTCGCTGCGTATCTGGCAATCTCTTTCTTTTCTTCAGCGGTCCGATTCCGAGTTGCGCTCACGAAAACGGGGACCGTTCCAATGGGGTCGATAACAGCCCATAAGAGAATGACGGTCGCTAACATTTCGTCTGGAGTTTGCATTGCAGCTGCAGTTCTAGAGCAAGTGGCTCTTTCCAGTGCACTCTCTTGCGAGGTCTCACTCATTCGAAAGCTGAGTTTGCTCGCGCGAGTCAGTGCAAACCAAATCTGAAAATGGTCTAAGTCGACTGGTTGAGGGTGCTGCGACAATGAGAACAGTTTGATGGACTCACGTCATTCAATCTCGATTCATCGACTTCAATCAGCTTCGCCCGGCATCGAGTCTGGTGTTGAAATGCTGACTCCGGACCTTGAGAGAGAAATTGCATTCGCTCCGGCTGTTCCGACCATGATGGCTTCGATCAATGGCGGGTCAACTGAGGACGTCCCGACCCATTCAACGAGAAAGTTTGCTCCGGAGCCGCCCGAGCTGTGGCGTCGCTCAACCAGAAACTCAACCGTCTGGAGAGGTTTCAACTCAATCGTTTTCTTCAGAAACGTCTTGAGATGTTTCCCGTCGGTATTGAAGTAGTCGACTGTCTCGATAGCGATCGGGCGATTCGGATCGATGTTGCGAATGCTCAGAGTCGTTTCCAGGAGGAAAGGGGAGCCTCCTTCGTAATAGACGTGCGAGTAAGAAGGAACGTAAACCCACTGAGAATCCATTCCGTCGAAGTCATCAGTCACCGGGTATTGCTCAGCGTCCGGTGGTGTGTAGCTGCTCGGAAGTCGAAACTCTTGCTGATGATCGAGGTTGGCGATTCTGGCATCCAGGAACAGACCCAGCAGCAGCAGGATCAGAACAGGAGTGACGAAGATCGCGATCAGTGCCAGCGGGCCGCGATCGAGCAGCCACAGAAACCAACTCGGAAACTCTTTGGGACCAGGCATTGGAGCATTTTCTGATTTTGTATGCACGATCTCGCACGAGCAAGCACAGCCTTTTAACTTATGAAACTGTGCAAGCGAGTGCACAGGAAAGAGCAACTTGCTCTAGAAGTAGT